>JBDSTJ010000610.1:0-3365 GCA_039928335.1 Streptosporangiaceae bacterium
AGATTGAAAGATGGTCACTTCCCTGACCCATCTCGCCGGGCTGCTCTCAGCCCGGGGCCTGCGCACCCGGCTGGACCAGCCGATCGGGCGGCCGCCGAGCCTGCACGTCTGCAACCCCGACGCTCCCGGACTCGAGGAGCACATCATCCTCGACCGCTGCGGGCAAGGAGAGCTCTGGTTCCTCTGGCCCTGGGAAGAGCGCATCGCCGAGGCCTCCGAGATCGGCAACGCCGCCGACTCGATCAGTAGTGCCCTCGGAGTTCACTCGACCCCGAGCATGATCGGATAGAGAACCTGGCCGCCTTCGTAGACGGTCAGTTCCACGTCGGGTCGCTGCGCCCGCAGTCCCTGTTCGACCCCCTGGACCAGGGACGGATGCACGTCCACACCGGTGATCAGAGTCACGAGCTCACCGCCGCCGGACAGCATGCGGGCCAGCACCTGACCTGTCACCTCGGCGAGATCGTCGCCGATCACCACCACATCGCCCTCGATCAGCCCCAGCACGTCGCCGGGCTGGCAGATGCCCTCGCTGGTCATCGCCTCGGACTCGGCGATCTGCAGCAGCCCGAACCGGGTGGCCCGCGCGGTGCCCGTCATCGCGATCACGTCCTCGTGGAACCGGCGCATCGGGTCGTGCACGGCCAGCGCCGCGAGGCCCTGCACCGAGGCCTTCGTCGGGATCACCGCGATCCGTACCCCGCTGTCCCTGGCCCGCGCCGCGGCCGCCTCGGCCAGCGCCAGCACCTCGGGTTCGTTGGGCAGCACCGCGACCTCGTCACCGGCCAGCAGGATCGCCTCGACCAGCACCGCCAGTGGCGGCACTCCTCCCGACGGCCGCCGCACGACCGTCGCGCCCGAGGCCTCGAACAACGCGGCCAGCCCGTCGGCGGCGGTGACCGCGACGATGCCCCGGCCGGTACAGGGCGCCTGGGGTTCGGCCGTGGCCTCCAGATAGGTCACCCTGATCCGGTAGGCCCGCCCGGCCGCCATCCCCGCCTCGATCGCCGCCCCGGCGTCGTCCACGTGCACGTGCACGTTCCAGAGCCCGTCGCCGCCCACCACGACCAGCGAGTCGCCGAGCCCGTCGAGCCTCCGGCGCAGGTCGGGGATGCTGCCGCCGTCGGTCTCCAGCAGGTACATCACCTCGTAACCGAAGCCCTGCCTGACCGGCTTCTGCTGCCTGTCGCCCGCAGCCTCGGTCCTGACCGGCACCTCAAAGCGCTCGGGGTACTCCTCGGTGACCACCGCGACCAGGGCGTCCAGCAGCACGCACAGCCCCGCCGCGCCCGCGTCGACCACCCCGCTGTCGGCCAGCACCGCGAGCTGCTCGGGGGTGATCCTCAGCGCTTGGCGCGCCCCTCGGCCGGCCGAACGGGCCACCTCGGCGAGGCTCTGCCCGCCCGCGGCCTCCGAAGCGGCGCTCAGCACCGTCAGGATCGTCCCCTCGACCGGATGGGCGACCGAACCCCGCGCCAGCTCGGCGGCGTAGCACAGGGCCTCCTCCAGGAGCGGGCCGTCGGCGGCGACCGAGCCGAGCACTTCGGCCAGGCCTCGGAAGACCTGGCTGACGATCACTCCCGAGTTGCCCCTGGCCCCCAGCAGCGAGCCCTGCGCGAGTGCCCGCCAGACCCGCTCCTGCGGGGCGTCCTCGGCGAGGACCTCGACGGCCTCGGCGGCGGCGAGCACGGTGAGGTGAAGGTTGGTGCCGGTGTCGCCGTCGGGCACCGGGAAGACGTTCAACGCGTCGATCTCCCGACGCACCCGGCCGAGCGCGTCAGCGGCCAGCCGGACCCACCGTCGCAGGGCCGTGGTGTCCAGAACCTCGAGCACGCCGCCTCCCAGGGGATCTGGACCAGAGGGTAGTCTGCCGCCCGGCGGCCATCACCTGCGGAGGGGCGTCAGCCGTCGATTCGCCTCAGTACCGCAGGTCGGCTAACCTAGTCCGAGTGTCCCTTCGCGGGGACCTCTTCAGCGAGCGCCCGGAGTCCTCTGGCGCGCCCCCAGTTTCGATACTTACTTGGAGTTACCGTGGCTTCCAACTGCGACGTGTGCGGCAAGGGCCCCGGCTTCGGCATGCGCGTGTCTCACTCACACCGCCGCACCCCGCGTCGTTGGAACCCCAACATCCAGCGGGTGCGCGCAGTGGTCAGCGGCACGACCAAGCGGGTCAACGTCTGCACCTCCTGCCTGAAGGCCGGCAAGATCCAGCGGCCCCTGGCCCGCTAGGTCCCCAGAGCTCTCGAAGCCCCGGCCACGTCCCACCGGACGGACCGGGGCTTTGTGGTCCCGGTTACCGCCAGCGCCAGGCGTGGTCCACCGGGCCGATGCCGGAACCGAGGGCGAAGCCCTGCTCGATCGCTCCGGTGACGTACTCCTTGGCCTTCTCGACGGCTTCGGGCATCGGCAGGCCGAGCGCCAGGTGCGAGGCGATGGCGGAGGCGAGCGTGCAGCCGGTGCCGTGGGTGTGGGTGTTGGCGTGGCGCGGGCCGGTGAACCGGTAGGAGCTTTCGCCGTCGAACAGCAGGTCCACGGGCTGCTCCGGCAGATGGCCGCCCTTGATCAGGACCCATTGCGGGCCGAATTCCCTCACCGCTTCGGCGGCCCGCTGCAGGTCGGCTTCGGATTCGACCTTCACGCCGGTGAGGAGTTCGACCTCCCACAGGTTGGGCGTCACCACGGTCGCGAGGGGGAGCAGCGCGAGCCGTAGGGCTGAGATCGCGTCGGCGGCCAGCAGCGCGTCGCCGTGCTTGGAGACGCCGACCGGATCCACCACGACCGGCACCTCGACGCTGGCGAGCCGGGCCGCAACCGTTTCGACCAGGACGGTCGAGGCCAGCATCCCGGTCTTGATCGCCTGCGCGCCGATGTCGTCCAGGACGGAGTCGAGCTGGGCGGTGACGGCCTCGGGAGGGAGTTCCCAGTAGCCCTGGACCCCCAGGGAGTTCTGGGCGGTCACGGCGGTGATCACGCTCATTCCGTGCACGCCGAGAGCGAGCATCGTCTTGAGGTCGGCCTGGATCCCGGCGCCACCGCCGGAGTCGGAGCCTGCGATCGTCAGCACGCGGGGAGGAACCATGAAGATCAGTGTAGGAGCGTCACGCGCAGGTGAGCTTGTTGATCTTGCATGCGGTGGGCTGGCCGGTCGCCCCGGTGGCCTTGAACCGCACGGTGGTGAACCTGCCGGGGGGCAGGGCGACGTTGCTGCCGAGCAGCACCACGGTGCCGTTCTTGCCGTCGGTGCGCACCGCGGCCCCCACGACGCTGACCACGGCGGCGTTGGGGATCTGGAAGGCCAGCCGCCACTTCGGCAGGGCCTTGGCGGTGGTGTTCCGGATCGTCACGGAGCCGGTGAACCCACCGCT
>JBDSTJ010000611.1:0-21056 GCA_039928335.1 Streptosporangiaceae bacterium
GCGAATCCGCACTGAACCTGGTAGAACATGCTCCGATCGCCGTTCTGATCCTGGATAGAATGCGACGATCACATCGGGATTGGCCTGTCCTAGAACCGCGTAGGGGAATTTCGTGCGCCGCAAAATCTCATCCGGCCTGGCGCTGCTCGCGCTGACCGGGTGCTCGGCCTCCGCGTCGACGAACCAGGCGGTGCCGCCCAGGAGGACTCCGGCGGTCGCCCAGCCGGTCCGGGCCCCCGTCGTGATGATCCTCGGCGACAGTTACACCGCGGGCATCAGAGGGGTCCCGCCGGAGTCCACCTACGCCGGCGACACCGCGCGCAAACTCGGCTGGCAGGCGATCATCGCCGGGCACGGCGGCACCGGGTTCGTGGCCCGCGGCGCGATCAGGAGGAACTTCGGCCAGCTCTTCACCGAGCAGCTCTCCTGGCGGCCGGCCCCCGACATGGTCCTCATTGTCGGCGGGCACAACGACGCCGTCCTCCGGCAGCCCCTGCCCAGCCTGGCCGAGAACGCCACCAAGCTGATCACCGCGATCAGGACCCGCTGGCCCGGAGTCCCGCTCGTGCTGGTCGGTCCGATCTGGGGCGGTGACCCGCCGGCCAAGGCGTTGCAGGTCCGAGACGCCCTGGCGCTGGCCGCGGCCGGCCAGCAGGTCCCGTTCATCGACCCGCTGCGGGAGATGTGGTTCACCGGCAGCCGCGGCAGGGGTACCGGCAATGCCGATCTCTACATCCGCCGCGACCGGGTCCACCCGAACCCGGCCGGCAACGCCTATCTCGCTGACCGGCTCATCATGTCGCTGAAGCCCCTGGGCCTGGAGAAGCCCGGCCAGAAGTAACGGTCTACCAGGGGCCATACGGTCCGGAGCTGCCGCGCCCGCCGCCGATCGCCTTGACCGCGGGCTTCACGTCGGCCGTGTAGATGACGCCGGCGATGAACGCCGCGATCAGGAAGATGCTGCCGGAGCCGATGATGTTGAGCACCCCGGCCGCGCCCGCCGCCCCGAAGACGCTGGCGAAGCCCAGGATGAGCAGCCAGAGCTTCTTGGTCTGCTTGCCGGCTGCGGGGAAGGCCTCTGCGGGCCGCCGGATCGCGTCGATGAACGCGGCGGCCTCCAGCAGAAAGGCGAGGATGGCGATTCCCCAGAACACCAGGCCGAACCCGCTGTAGACCGTCCAGAGCACGAGATCACCTTCCGTTTGTCAGTCAGGTCAGCCTATAAGCCCATCGCCCCCGTACGGAGGATCCGTACGGGGGCGATGGGGCGCAGACGATGCGGTCAGACCGTCTTCTTGGGAGCGGCCTTCTTGGCCGGGGCGGCCTTGGGCTTGGCGGCCGTGGCCGGCGTCACGGTGACGGCCGGCTTGGTGGCGGCGGGCTTCGTGGTGACCGGCTCGATGGGCTTGACCGGCTTGGCGGTGACCGGCTTGACCGACTTGGCCTCGGCGGCCTCCTCGATCATGTCGTCGGCGGCACGGTTCACGACGCCCCTGCCGCGCACGGCGAGCTCGTCGATGATCCCGTTGACCCTGGTGGTGATGGTCGCGACATAGGCGCTGGCCCGGCCGACCTCGGTCTCCTGCTGGATCTTGGCGACACCCTCACGGGCCTCGGCGACCCGGGCGTTGACGGTGCCGCGGACCCTGGTGACGGTCCCGGTGACGGTCTCGGCGACCTCGACGCGGGCCTTCGCCACGTTCTCGCCGGCGGTGCCGCGGTACCTGGCGACGTTCTTGTCCAGGTCGCTGCGGATCTTCGCAACGGTCTCGGGGACCTCGCGAAGCTTCTCGACCGCGAGGTCGACGGCGCCCGCGCCGGTGTAGACGGCCTTGTTGTCCCTGATCTTGGCTGCGAGAGTCATGATGCGTCTTCTTCCTCACTGATGGATTCGTGCTCTGGGCCTGGATCGGCTAGCGCGTTCTCCTTGCGGAACGACGTGTAGATGTCGTACAGCACCTGCTTCTGCCGTTCCGTCAGACCGAGGTCGGCACGTACTGCTGTCAGTACATCGGTGTCGGTTTCGCGATCCTCGAGGATCCCGGCCTGCACGTAGAGCACCTCGGCGGAGATCCGCAGACCCTTGGCGATCTGCTGCAGGATCTCGGCGCTGGGCTTGCGGAGCCCGCGCTCGATCTGGCTGAGATAGGGGTTGGACACCCCGGTCACCTCGGCCAGCTGGCGCACGGAGATCTTCGCCCGCGTCCGGTGCTCCTTGATGTACTCCCCGATGGAGCCGACCTTTGAACTTGCCATGTCTCCACCATGCGCCAGAGCGCTTGCTATTGCAAGCAGGGGAGCAAGCACTCGGCCGTGAACCTGGTCACATCAGGTAAAAGTGCAGGTCAGACTACCTAAAGACTTCGATGATCGGGAGTGGTGAGCCCTTGGGAGAGGAGCTTCCGACGCTCACCGCGTACTTGGTACCCGGCATCCAGTCGAGGTCGACCGGCTTGGTCGCGCCGCTGCGGCCGGGGCCGGACACCACGGTCCAGCGTCCGCTCCAGTGCAGGTAGCGGGTCTTCTTGGCACCGGTGGGCACCGGCAGCACCCAGACTCCGCCGCGGCCGTCGGCGGCCAGCCGGTAGGGCTCGACACCCAACGGGGTGCCGACCTCCCGCCACGCCGACCCGTTCCAGTGCAGCAGGCCGCCCCGGCCCTGGGCGCGCAACGCCCAGACGCTCTTGGCCCCCACCGCGAGCAGGTCGGTCATCGTGTTCTGCTGGGTCCCGGCCAGGCCCCAGTCGCCCGGGATCGAGATCTTCTTCCAGCTCTTGCCGTTCCAGTGCCAGCTCACCGGCAGCGCGTGCGTGGCGGCGTTCGGCACGGTGCCGCCCACCCACACGTCCTTCTTGGACCGCACGCTGACCGCGGTGAGGCTCGTGTTGACCGGCATGGGCACCCTGACGGGGACCCAGCGCGCGCCGTTCCAGCGCATCAGCGACGACAGGCCGCCGTTGTAGGCGTTGAACGAGGCGATCGAGAACGCCGCGCCGTCCTTGGCAGCGGCGATCTGCGCCGGCAGCGCGGGGATGACCCCGGCCAACGGCGGCGAGGCGTAGGCGACCTTCTTCCAGCTCTTGCCGTTCCAGTAGAGCGCCGCCGACTTGTTGCCGGCGAGCCCGATGGCCCACGCCTTCTTGGGTCCGGCGGCGGCGATCCCGGTGGGGATGAAGTTCCAGGAGCTCTTCTGCCGCTGCCAGGACTTGCCGTTCCAGCGCAGCAGTTTGGCCTTGGCACCCTCGGAGCCGATGGCGAAGGCCGACGTCCTGCTGACCACGTCGATGTGGTCGAGGCTCCCGCCGGTCTTCAGCGCCTTGCTGCTCACGTTGCGCCATCTGGCGGCCGCCTTGGCCTTGGCCTTGGCCTTGACCTGCGCCGTCGTGCCCGCGCCGGAGGCGGGGACGGCGACGAGCACGGATCCGGCGAGGGCGACGGTCAGGACCGTGGTGGCCTTGCGGCGCATGGAGGACTCCCAGGGGTGGTCGGGACGCCTACCTTAGGGGAGTGGCCCCCGGGACATAAGGCCTCAAACGCGATGGACCTTGTACGGCGCGGCCTGGACCCTGGGCTGGATGTCGATCCGGTCGATGTTCACGTGCGCCGGCCGGGTGACCGCCCAGGCGATCGCGTCGGCCACGTCCGCGGCGACCAGCGGCTCCGGCACGCCCGCGTACGGCTTCTCGGCCGCCTCCGCGTCGCCCTTGAACCTGACCAGCGAGAACTCGTCGGTCTTGACCATGCCGGGGGCGACCTCGGTGATCCGGACCGGTTCGGCGACCAGCTCCAGACGGAGGATCTCGTTGACCGCGACGGCCGCGTGCTTGGCCGCGACATAGCCGCCACCACCCTCATAGGGCACATGGCCGGCCAGCGACGTGATGTTGACCACGTGCCCGGCCCCGGTCGCGATCATCTTGGGGAGCAGGGCCCTGGTGACCCGGAGCAGGCCGATCACGTTCGTGTCGTACATCGTCTGCCAGTCCTCGGGCAGTGCGTCGGCGACCTTCTCCAGCCCGACCGCGCCCCCGGCGTTGTTGATCAGAACATGGCATTCGGGCAGCCCCGCGGCGAGGGCGTCCACCGACTCCTGGGAGGTCACGTCGAGGACGACGGCCTCGACGAAGCCGGTCCGGCCTGCCGGGTCGACCTTCTCGATCTCCTCGACGAGGGCGTCCAGCCGGTCCTTGCGGCGGGCTGCCGCGACGACGTTGAAACCCTCCGTCGCGAGCCTGCGCGCCGTGGCCGCGCCGATGCCGCTGCTGGCCCCTGTGATCACTGCTGTCTTCCGCATCCGCCCATTTTCCCGGATCGCGGCCCGCCCGTGAACCGGGGGGCAGTGGCATGGGTCACGAGTGGGCCATCCGGCGCGGGGAACACATCGACCCGCCGGTAGGTTCCTCTAACGGAGGTGGGCGAATGTCCGTGATCAATCGAGTTGCGACGATCAGTGTGCACACGTCGCCGCTCGACCAGCCGGGCACCGGGGATGCGGGCGGCATGAACGTCTACATCGTCGAGACGGCGAAGCGTCTGGCGGCCCGTGGCGTCGAGGTCGACATCTTCACCAGAGCCACCTCCAGAGCCCTCCCGCCGGTGGTCGAGCTGGCCCCCGGGGTGCTGGTGCGCAACCTGCACGCGGGACCCTTCGAGGAGCTCGACAAGCGTGAACTGCCCGGTCAGCTCTGCGGGTTCGCCTCCGGGCTGCTCCTGGCCGAGGCCTCGCACGAGCCCGGCCACTACGACATCGTGCACTCCCACTACTGGCTGTCCGGCGGGCCGGGCTGGGTCGCCGCGCACCGCTGGGGCGTGCCGCTGGTGCACTCCATGCACACCCTCGCCAAGGTCAAGAACGCCAGTCTGGCCGCGGGCGACGCCCCCGAGCCCGCCATCCGGGTCGAGGGTGAGGAGTCCGTCGTCGCCGACGCCGACCGGCTGATCGCCAACACCGACGACGAGGCCCGCGAACTGGCCGATCTGTACGACGCCCAACCGTCCAAGGTCGCCACCGTGGCCCCCGGGGTCAACCTGAGCGTGTTCCGGAAGGGTTCCCGCCCCGACGCCAGGAAGCACCTCAACCTGGCCCCTGACGCCTTCGTCCTGCTGTTCGTCGGCCGGATCCAGCCGCTCAAGGCCCCCGACGTGCTGATCAGGGCCGCCGCAGCCCTGCTCGCCCACCATCCCGCGCTCCGCTCCCGCCTGGTCGTCGCTGTCGTCGGCGGTCCGTCCGGCTCCGGTCTGGAACGTCCCGAGGAACTGCAGAAGCTCGCCGCCAGGCTCGGCATCGCCGACGTCGTCCGGTTCGAACCGCCAGCCCGGCAGACCGAGCTCGCCGAGTGGTACCGGGCCGCCGACATCACCGTCGTCCCGTCCTACAACGAGTCCTTCGGCCTGGTCGCCGTCGAGTCCCAGGCCTGCGGCACCCCCGTGGTGGCCTCGGCCGTCGGCGGCCTCCGCACGGCCGTGGCCCACGGTATCTCCGGCATCCTGATCGACGGACACGACCCGGACGACTACGCCGCGGTCCTCGGCAGGCTCGTCGGCGAGCCGCGCCTGCGGGACCGGCTCAGTGAAGGAGCCCTGCGACACTCGGCCGCGTTCGGCTGGAACGCGACCGTCGACAGGCTGCTCGACGTGTACAACGGAGCAATGGACAGGGTTCGCGCATGAAAGTGATCGAAGACGCACTCGCAGAAGCCGGCCTCAGCTACGAACAGCCCAGGCCCGGCGCCTACTTCGTCAAAATTCCCGGCCAGCACAAACTGGCCACGATGACCTGGCTGATCGTCGGCACCTACAGCCTGCACATCGAGGCCTTCTTCTGCCGTCAGCCCGACGAGAACCACGCCCAGTTCTACCGGTGGCTGCTGGAGAAGAGCGGCAAGATGTACGCCGTCTCCTTCACCCTCGACTCCGTCGGGGACGTCTACCTCGTCGGCAAGCTGCCGTTGCACGCCATCACCGCCGAGGAGATCGACCGGGTGTTGGGCTGCGTGCTCACCTACTCCGACGAGAACTTCGACAAGGCCCTGGAGCTCGGTTTCAAGACCTCCATCCAGAAGGAGTGGGACTGGCGGGTCAAACGTGGTGAGTCCCTCGCCAACCTCGAAGCGTTCTCCCACTTCCTCGATCGGTAGGATTCCCGGCATGGCGACCTTGGTACTGCTCCGGCACGGCGAGAGCGTGTGGAATTCGGAAGGCCTGTTCACCGGCTGGGTGGACGTGGACCTGTCCGCAACGGGCGAAGTACAGGCTGCCAGGTGCGGTGAACTCCTGCTGGATGCCGACATCACACCGACCGTCGTTCACACGTCGTTGCTCAAGTCCGCCATCCGCACTGCCAATATCGCGTTGGACGTCGTCGAACTGCTCTGGATACCTGTACGCCGGAGCTGGCGGCTCAACGCCCAGCACCAGGGGGCGCTCCAGGGCAGGAACGCGGCGCAGATCGGTATTGAGCACGGTGCCGAGTCGCTGGACCGCTGGCGCACCTCCTACGAGGCGTCGCCGCCGCCGATCCCAGACAGCAGCTCCCTCACCCAGATCCATGATCTTCGCTACCGGTCGCTGCCGTCGGAGTTGATCCCCCGCACCGAGTCCATGGCCGACGTGACCGACCGGCTGCTGCCGTACTGGTACGACGTGATCGTGCCCGATCTGGCCGCCGGTCACGTCGTCGTGGTGGTGGCGCACGACGAGCCGCTGCGGGCACTGATCAAGCACCTCGATGACATCCCCGACGAGGAGATCTCAAGCTTCGAACTGCCGGTTGGCGTTCCCCTGCTGTACGAACTGTCCGACGACTTCTGGCCGCGGACGCCCGGTGGGAAGGTTCTGGATCCGCAGGCCGACAAGGACCTGGTGATGGGCCCCGGCCGGCACAGCCGGTTATTCGAGCGGTTCTTCCTGCCATTTAACGGACCAGAGCAGCATGACTCCGTAGAGGACTACGCCCGTCAGCAGCACGGCCAGAGTGAGCATCCATCCGGCATATGACCCAGTGAAGTACATGTAGAAGACGCCGAGGATGTACAGGAACCAGTCGAAGTGGAACTTGGCCCCTTTGAACCTGGGGCGGGTTCGCAGCCGATAGATGTTGATGTCCAGTTCGACCTCGAGCTTCTTCAGCGCGCTGCGGTACCGGTGGGCGTACCGGTGATACCAGGTGTAGTGCACGACGGTGAAGATATAGAACAGGAAGCCGAGAAGGAAGGCTATGGCGGAGACATGCGTGGTTCTGCCGAGAACGGTGACCGTGCCCTTGTCCGCTGCCGAGGTGGCGAACCCGGGCAGAAGAAAGCTCACCGAGATCAGTGCGGTGAAAGTGTTGTAACGGAGGCGAGTGGTCTCCTGCTCCAGGCGCGAGAGCATGTCGTATTCCACTGTTTGATTCAATTAGCTGACCGTTCTCATGTCTTCAGCGGGGGGCCTTGAGAAGCGTAGGGTCGTATTCGGAGGGTGCCTGGAACCCGAGGAGCTCGACCAGCGTCGCCGCGACGTTCGCCAGGCCCGCCTCGGGCAGATCCTCGCGGAGCGAGAGCGTCCGCCCTGAGTGGTCGTCGATGATGAAGGGGATGGGGTTGGTGCTGTGCGCGGTCTTCCACCGGGGGCTGCCGTCCTCCAGCAGCATCGGTGTGCCGTCCTTCTCGCGCTCGACCATGTCCTCGGCGTTGCCGTGGTCGGCGGTGACGACGAGGCAGCCGTGTCGGCGGGCGACCTCCAGCCGGATCCGGCCGATGGCGAGGTCGACGGACTCCATGGCGATGATCGCCGGCTCGAACGAGCCAGTGTGCCCCACCATGTCACCCCCTGCGAAGTTGGCGCGGATGAACCGGTAGTCACCCGAAGTGATCGCCTCGATGATGGCGTCCGCAGTCTCGGCCGACTTCATCCAGGGGCGTTCGTCGAAGGGGACCTGGTCTGAGGGGATCTCGATGTAGGTCTCTGTCTCGGGGTCGAATGCCTCGGACCGGTTGCCGTTCCAGAAGTAGGTCATATGACCGAACTTCTGGGTCTCCGAGCCAGCCCACTGAGTGATCCGCTCGGCGGCGAGGTACTCACTGACCGTGCGGGGGACCGGTGCCGGCTCCACCAGCCGGTTGGCGGGCATGTTGGTGTCGCCGTCGTAGAGGGTCATCCCGGCAAAGATCACGTCCGGGACCCGCACCCGGTCGAAGGCATCGAACTCCGGGCCTCCGAGGAATGCCTGGGCCAGCTCGATCGACCGGTCGCCGCGGAAGTTGAACAGGACCACGGCGTCGCCGTCCTGGATGCTTCCGACCGGCTTCCCGTCCTCGTCGACCACGGTGAAGGCCGGAAGGAGCTGGTCACTGATCTTGGGGTTCTCCGCGCGAAAGTGCTCGACCGCATCGAGTGCGGAGCCGAACGGTTGCGCCGTACCCAGAACGTGGGCCTGCCAGCCGCGCTCGACTATCCGCCAGTCGGCGCCGTAGCGGTCCATCGTGGTGTTCATCCGCCCACCGCCGGAGGCGATCTGATAGTGGAGATCGGTTCCCGAGGTGAGGGAATCGAGGTGGTCGGTCAACTGCTTGATGTATTTCTCGGCGGTCCGGTCGGGAACGTCCCGGCCGTCCAGGAGGGCATGCACGAAAATCCGGCTGACGCCCTCTTCATGCGCTTTGTCGATCAGCGTGATGAGATGGGCGATGCTGGAGTGAACATTTCCATCGGACAGCAGGCCGATAAAATGAAGATTTGAATTGTGCTCACTGACCTGCCCGACGGCTTTCTTCCATACCCCGTCCCAGAGGGAGCCGGATTCGATCGCGGTCTCAATGCGTTTCGCACCCTGGTCGAAAATTCGGCCGGCACCGAGAGTGTTGTGCCCAACCTCAGAATTACCCATGTCGCTCATGGCGGGGAGGCCGACATAAGGGCCATGCGCCAGGATGGTACGGAAAAGCGCATTTGCTCGGAGCGAGTCCAGTGTGGGCGTCCGGGCCACGGCGACGGCGTCGTATTCGTCGCGCAGGCCTTCTCCTACGCCGTCCATCACCAAGAGCACGAGAGGCCCTTTGGTCGCATCGAGATGGTGAGGCTGGAGCCGAAGCGACACTGAATCCGTCATCGAACAACTTTCTGGTAACCGACTGTGTGCGACCTGGCCTTCCGGGTCATTATCGCATTATACGCAGAAGGGGCCGTACGGATCCGTACGGCCCCTTCCGTTTGTCTGCTATTCGGCGATCTCGTCGACGATGTCCTCGGGGCGCTGGCCGGTGACCAGGTAGACGACGTCGCCCGCCACGTCCACGGCGTGGTCGGCGAAGCGCTCGAAGAAGCGGCCGGCGAGGGTGATGTCGACGGCCTTCTCGACGCCGTGCTTCCACTTGGGCGACAGCAGCTTGTCAAAGAGCTTGCGGTGCAGGCCGTCCATGGCGTCGTCATCCCGTTCGAGCTCCAGGGCCATGGCGACGTCCTGCGAGGCGATCACGCTGCCGGCCTTGGCGACCAGCATCTCGGCGATCTGGCCCATCTCCAGGACGATGGCCTGCAGTTCCGGCGGCACCACCGGTTCGGGGTGGCGGCGTCGGGCGGTCTTGGCGATGTGGCAGGCCAGGTCGCCCATCCGCTCCAGGTCGGCGCTCATCCGCAGCGAGGTGATCAGGGTGCGGAGATCACTGGCGACCGGCTGCTGCCGGGCCATCAGCTCGAAGACGACCCCCTCGATCTCCTGGTCGATCTTGTTGATCGCCTTGTCGCCGCCGATCACGTCCTCGGCGAGCCGGGCATCGGCGTCAAGGAGGGCGGTGGTGGCCCGGGCCATGGCTGACCGTACGAGCTGGGTCATCTCGACCAGCTTGTAGGAGAGGCCGTCGAGCTCCTCGTGGTAGGCGTCGCGCAATTTGTGTCCTCTGGTTACACAGTGAAACCGGATGATGGCCGGTTTTTCCCCAGCCAAAGGATGCGCGGCCGCCATGAACGAAATGGGACCCAACAGGTGAACTTTGGACGAACGAGACCCCAGTCTGGTCCTCTGTAGTGCATGAACACCTGATGTGGCACCTAACATCCGAGATGTGAATGTCGAGTTGGCCGCCGGACTGGCTGGATGCGTCGGCCTGGTCGCGGGACTGGTGACCGGTCTGGCCGTCCGCTTCAGTGAGCAGTCCCAGCACCCGGTGCTGGTGTCGCCCGCGCCGAACGCGGTCCCGCCCGGGATCGCCTCGGTCCTGAGCGTACTGCCGTCCTCGGCGGTGGTGGTCGACCGGGACGACCGGGTGCTGCGATCCTCCTCGGCCGCGCGGGCGTTCGGCATGGTCAGCGGCGACCGGCTGCTGGGCGACGAACTGCTGTCCATGGCCCGCCTGGTCCGCCGCGACGGCGAGATCCGGGAGCGGGAGATCCAGGTGGGCCACGCCCGCCGGGACGGCCGCTGGTTCGCAGTCCGGGTGGCCCCGCTCGGCACCCACGGGCTGGTCCTGGTCCTCGCCGAGGACCTCACCGAGCTGCGCCGGGTCGAGTCGATCAGGCGCGACTTCGCCGCCAACGTCAGCCACGAGCTCAAGACCCCGGTGGGCGCGCTGATGCTGCTGGCCGAGACCGTCGAGGGCGCCGCCGACGACGAGGAGGCGGTACGCCGCTTCGCGGGCCGGATGCAGCTGGAGGCCGCCCGGTTGTCCAGCCTCGTCCAGGACCTGATCACCCTCTCCCATGTCCAGGGCGACGAGCCGCTGGCCAAGGAGAAGACCGTCTCCCTCGACCAGGTCGCGGCCGAGGCCCTGGACCGCTGCCGGATGAAGGCGGAGGCGCGCAAGATCGAGCTCGCCACCGGCGGGGTCACCGGGATGCAGGTGCAGGGCGACGAGGAACTGCTCACCACCGCGCTGCGCAACCTGGTGGACAACGCCGTCGCCTACAGCCCGGAACACACCCGGGTGGTGATCGACACCCGGCGGACAGACGGTCAGCACGTCGAGATCAGCGTGACCGACCAGGGGATCGGCATCCCCGGACCGGAGCTGGAGCGGATCTTCGAGCGGTTCTACCGCGTGGATCCGGCCAGGTCCCGGCTGACCGGCGGCACCGGCCTGGGTCTGGCCATCGTCAAGCACGTCGCCACCAAGCACGGTGGCGAGGTGACGGTCTGGAGCAAGGAAGGCTCCGGATCCACCTTCACTCTTCGCCTGCCCCTCCTGGCGTCGGCGCCCCTCAGAGAAGTTCACCCCGTTCGGGAGGCCACACCGTGACCCGCGTGCTCGTTGTCGAAGACGAAGAGTCCTTCAGTGACGCTCTGTCGTACATGCTGCGAAAGGAGGGTTTCGAAGTGGCGGTCGCGGCCACCGGCCCCGACGCGCTGGAGGCCTTCGACCGTAACGGCGCCGACCTGGTACTGCTCGACCTGATGCTGCCGGGGCTGCCCGGCACGGAGGTCTGCCGCGAACTCAGGTCCCGCTCCAACGTCCCGGTGATCATGCTGACCGCCAAGGACAGCGAGGTCGACAAGGTCGTCGGGCTGGAACTCGGCGCCGACGACTACGTGACCAAGCCGTTCTCCTCCCGGGAGCTGGTGGCCCGGATCCGCGCGGTGCTGCGCCGGCAGGGCGACGCCGAGGAGATGAGCCCGGCGACCCTGGAGGCCGGCCCGGTCCGGATGGACGTGGAACGGCACATCGTCAGCGTCAGCGGCGGGACCGTGCAGCTTCCGCTCAAGGTGTTCGAGCTCCTCGAGGTGCTGCTGCGCAACGCCGGCCGGGTCCTCACCAGGATGCAGCTGATCGACCGGGTCTGGGGCGCGGACTACGTGGGCGACACCAAGACCCTCGACGTCCACGTCAAGCGCCTCCGCGCCAAGATCGAACCCTCCCCGTCGGTCCCGCGCCACATCGTCACCGTCCGCGGCCTGGGCTACAAGTTCGAGCCCTGACAAGCGCTCGGGTCTTTACTCCTCGGTCTTCTTGGGCTTCTTGGTGCGCTCGGTGACCGGGGTGGCGGTCACCGAGCCGGCCGGGCTGGGGCTGGCCGTGTCCGCACCCGTGGGCTTCGCCGACGGGCTCGTGGAGGCACCGGCCGACGGGGTGGCCGTCGGGCTCGCGGTGAAGGCCGGATAGGTCGTGAAGTCGCCCTGCTGGGCGACGACCGGGATCGCGACGGTGATCGCCTGGGCGGCGCGGAAGGTGAAGGTCACCCGGACCGACTCCCCGCCCGCCAGGGGCTTGGTGATGCCGGTGAGGATCACCGAGGGGCTTGTCCGGCCCAGGCTGACCAGGGTGTGGCCGGGCAGCGGCAGCGAGCCGCTCTTGACCGCCCCGGCCTGGGCGAAGCCCGTGGCGGCGATGCCGACGAGGGCGTCGGCGGCGTCGTTGCCGTTGATCAGGTTGCCGTAGAGCGGCAGGGTCGCGCCCCGGGCGAGCTCCTGGCCGGGGACCGGGCCGAGCAGGAACAGGTTGCGGGCGTCGATCCCGCCCTGGGAGAAGTTCGCGCCTTCGGTGAGCTGGGTCGGCTTGGCGGTCTCTGGCTGGGCTCCGGCGCCGCAGCCCGCGACGGTCAGAGCGGCGAAGACGGCCAGCAGGGCCACTTTGCGGATCACGGCGGCAAACTCCTCGTAGGTGTCTTCATCGGGGGCTAACGAGACCCGCAGAAGAGGTCTGGATTTGTCGCACGCATCGTAGCGAGAAGCGGGCCGAGGTGTGCCCTCGGGGTGCATTACAGCTGGTCCACGCCCAACGGCGTCGGAGTGCGCAGATCTGCCAGCACCTCGGAGACCTCACCGTTGCGCTGCACCAGGATCGCGGTCAGCCCGTGTGCCTGGTAGTAGCCGGCGAGTTCGTCGGCCGGGTCCGACAGGACCCGCGCGGTCCGGCCCGCGAACGTGGCGGTCAGCCGCCGCATCTCGGTGGCGGCGGCGGCCGCCGTCAGGATCGGGTCGCGTTTGTCGGCGAGCACGAAGAAGCCGACGATCTTGTCGGCCTGGAGGCTGAGCTGCTCGATCAGGCCGTCGCACCGGCACTCGGTCGGGACGATCATGATCACGCTGGGCCGCAGGTCCGCGGCGTCCACCGGCTTGCCGTCGGCCAGCAGGACGGCGGGGTGCAGCGTGGTGCCGGCGAAGCGCGGGGCACCGGACAGCGCCACCGAGGGGACGGCAGAGGGCCTGGGGACCGTACGGGGGGCGAGTACGGTCAGCAGGGTGCCGCCGAGCAGGGCCACGAGCAGCGCGCCGACGACGACGGGGGCGGTGGCGCCGGAACGGGTGAGCCTCCGCAGGCGGGCCCCGCGGAGCCTGCGCTTCTCCTCGCGCCGCCAGACGGCCAGGTCCCGGTCCAGCTCGCGGGCGTCATCGGGCACCACGATGTCAACATGAGGGAGTCCGTAGTCATCTTCACCGTCATGCCGCACACCGCACCTCCGAGGGTGAACCCTCACTCCATTATGGGCTGCCCGCGCGCGAGTTTTGAGGGTCTGCGGGCAGAGATTCCCGGGAACCGTGAAGAGCGCGTTTCCCGTGTTGTACGAAGGTTGCGAGGGTGTGGCCCTGGGGTAGAACAGTGAGCCGAGGTGCCCCGCTTGCACCTGTCTGATGTTTTGTCAAGACCCCAATTAGGGTGCTGACCTGCGGAAATGTCCAGATGGCCGGTGCGCTGACCAGGGAGCCCGTGGTAGGCTAGTTCCTAGCGGAAGGGGTACTTGTCACATGACTTTCACGGTCGGCGACACCGTCGTCTACCCCCACCATGGGGCTGCTCGTATCGAGGCCATCGAGACTCGCACCATTAAGGGTGAGGACAAGACCTACCTGGTTCTGAAGGTCGACAAGGGTGACCTGACAGTACGCGTCCCAGCGGACAATGCCGAGCTCGTGGGTGTTCGTGACGTGGTCGGCCAGGAAGGCCTGGAGAAGGTGTTCGAGGTGCTTCGTGCACCGTACACCGAAGAACCCACCAACTGGTCGCGGCGTTACAAGGCAAACCTTGAGAAGCTCGCCTCGGGCGATGTCAACAAGGTCGCAGAGGTCGTTCGCGACCTGTGGCGCAGGGACAAGGAACGTGGGTTGTCGGCCGGCGAGAAGCGCATGCTCGCCAAGGCCCGGCAGATCCTGGTCAGCGAGCTCGCGCTCGCTGAGAAGACCAACGAGGACAAGGCCGAGGCCTTGCTCGACGAGGTCCTCGCCAGCTAGATCGGTGTAGATTTTCAGCATGAGAGCAATACCAAGGGTGGGCGTCGGTACCGACGTCCACCCTTTTGCGTCCACGGCCCGCCCGCTCTGCGTCGCCGGTCTGGAGTGGCCCGGCGAGGGCAACGGCCTGGAGGGCCACTCCGACGGGGACGTGGCGGCCCACGCGGCCTGCGACGCCCTGCTGAGCGCCGCCGGGCTCGGTGATCTCGGCGCGGTGTTCGGGACGGACGACCCGCGCTGGCACGGGGCCTCCGGCTCGGTCCTGCTGCAGGAGGCCGTCCGGCGGGTGACCGAGGCCGGGTTCGAGATCGGCAACGTCGCGATCCAGGTGATTGGCAACCGGCCCAAGATCGGAAAGCGCCGGGCCGAGGCCGAGAAGGCGCTCAGCGAGGTCATCGGGGCGCCGGTGAGCGTGTCCGCGACCACCACCGACGGGCTGGGGCTGACCGGCCGTGGCGAGGGCCTCGCCGCCATCGCCACGGCGATCATCGTGTCACTCTGACGGCGGCGTGGGTCCGCTGCGGATCGACCTCGACGGCGGGTTCCACTCCGGTGCGTAGGCGGCCCAGTCGTCGCTTCCGGCCTCGGGATCCTCAGCCCGCTCCGCCGACGCACCACCGGCGTCCGCCACCACCATCGGAATGTCCGGCTGGGTCGTCTCACTGATCTTCTGGGGCTCGGCCGACTCGATCCGCTCGACCGGCCTGGCCGGGCGGCCCACCAGCATCACGTCCGTCGGGAGTGAGGACGGCGGCCGTACCGGCTCCGGCGGGGCCGGGCCGGTCTCCGGCTCAGACCCCGGCTCAGACTCCGGCTCAGACTCGGGCTCGGGCTCGGGCTCCAAGTCGAGCTGCGGCAATGGCTCGGTCTTCTCCTCCGGCTGCAGGACGATCTCGTACTCCTGCTCCTCCCGGCCGGCCGGGGCGGGGGGAAGCGCCGCCGGGGAGAACCCCGGGACCAGCTCGGACGGGTCGGTCCTGGCGTGGGCGGGCCTGCGCCGGGAGAGCCTGCGGCGGGAGGTCTGCCGGATGACGCTGCCGTTCGACTTGATCTGCTTGACCATCGACATCCACAGCCAGATGGCGATCAGCGCCGCCACCCACGGCGCGGACGCGACCCCGGCCATGATCCAGGTGTCGTCGAGCGGCCCGTAGCCCTTGACGGCCCGCTGCACCGAGGCCGCGACGGCACCCGCGATGAGCACGAGCAGCAGCAGCCACCGGGTCCAGCGGACCCACCAGCGGGAATCTCGGGCGACGAAAACGGCGAGAAGCACGGTCACGACCAGCCCGTCGTACACCGCCGGATAGGCGGGCGCGTAACGCCTGGCGCGCTTTCCCTCCAGCCCGGCGAGCGCGAGCTGCCGGAGATCCTCATAGGAGAGCGCGAAGGCCGCACAGGTCAGAGCGGCCACGGCCAGCCCGGCGAGCACCGGGAACAGCCGGTTGGACAGGGGGGAAGTCATGTGTCGCCTCGGGGGGAGAGCAGGATGAGCCAGACACATCTTCCCCGGACGACGGCGGATTCGGGGGACCTACCCGCCCGCGTGTCTGCCCAATCGCCGGACGCGGCGCGGAAATCCAATAGCCTGTGCCCTGTGAGCCTGCGCCTATACGACACCGGTACTCGTAGCGTCCGCCTGTTCGAGCCCGTACGGCCGGGCCGGGTCGGTCTCTATGTCTGTGGCGCGACCCCGCAGGCCGCCCCGCACATCGGCCACCTCCGCTCCGCCCTCGTCTACGACGTCGTGATGCGCTGGCTGATCCGGTCGGGCTACGAGGTGACCTTCGCGCGGAACGTCACCGACATCGACGACAAGATCCTCGCGGTGGCCGCGACGACCGGCATGCCGTGGTTCGCGGTCTCCGAGGCCCACCTGCGGACCTTCCACCAGGGATACGACATCCTCGGTTGCCTCCCACCGACGATCGAGCCCCGGGCCACCGGGCACGTGCCCGAGATGATCATCCTGATGCGCCGGCTGATCGAGGCCGGCCACGCCTACAACGTCGGCGACGACGTGTACTTCGACACCATGTCGTGGGCCGAGCACTATGGCGCGCTGTCCGGCCAGAGGCTCGAGAGCATGCGCTCGGCCGCCGACAGCCCCAACGAGACGCTCAAGCGCGACACCCGCGACTTCGCCCTGTGGAAGGGCGTCAAGCCCGGTGAGCCCAGTTGGGAGACGCCCTGGGGACCCGGCCGGCCCGGCTGGCACCTGGAGTGCTCGGCGATGGCCACCAAGTACCTCGGCGGGACGTTCGACATCCACGGCGGCGGCCTCGACCTGGTCTTCCCGCACCACGAGAACGAGATGGCGCAGTCCCAGGCGGCCGGCGACGGCTTCGCCAACTACTGGATGCACAACGGCCTGATCACCGTTGACGGCGAGAAGATGAGCAAGTCGATCGGCAACGTCGTCGATCTCCAGGACGTGCTCGCGCTGGTCCGCCCGGTTGAGGCCCGGTACTACCTGGCCTCGGCGCACTACCGGTCCAACTTCGACTTCTCCGAAGGCGCCCTGGCCGACGCCGCCTCGGCCTACCAGCGGATCGAGGGCTTCGTGACCCGGGCCGCCGAACTGCTCGGCCCGGTCGAGCCCGCCCCCGATCTGCCGCGCGCCTTCGCCGAGGCGCTCGACGACGACCTGGGCGTGCCGCAGGCGCTCGCAGTCCTGCACGACCTCGTCCGGACCGGCAACTCCGCGCTCGCCGCCGCCGACCTCCCGGCCGCCCGCGACGCCCTCGCCTCGGTGCTGAGCATGACCTCGGTCCTGGGCATCGAGCCGTCGGCCTGGGCGGCCTCCGACGGCGACGATCTCCGGCCGGTGGTGGACGCGCTCGTCGACGTCGTCGTCAGGCAGCGCCAGGAGGCCAGGGCGCGCAAGGACTTCGCCGCCGCGGACGCCATCCGGGACGGCCTCGCCGCCGCCGGTATCACCGTCGAGGACACCCCGAACGGTTCACGCTGGGACCTGAAGAGATGACCGTTGGGTGAGGTAGCGTCGGAAATAACCCGAGTCGAGGCGGTTACCGGTGTTCGAACGGTTCACTGACGGTGCCCGGCGCGTCGTCGTCCTGGCCCAGGAAGAGGCTCGCTACCTCAACCACCCCTACATCGGCACCGAGCACCTCCTGCTGGCCCTGCTTGCCGAGGGCGAAAGCCCCGCCGCGCTGGTCCTGGCCGATCTCGGATACGAGCGGGAGGCCGTCCGGGTCGGGGTCGAGCAGATCGTCGGTGTCGGTGTCGGTCTCGAGCCTGGGGACGGTCCGGTGCCGTTCAGCCTGCGGTCCAAGAAGGTCCTGGAGCTGTCCCTGCGGGAGTCGCTCGAGCTGGCCGACCCGGTGATCGGCCCCGAGCACCTGCTGCTCGGCCTGCTCAGGGAGGGCGAAGGTGTCGCCGCCCAGATCCTCACCGCCGACGGCCGGACCCTCGAGGCGATCCGGCGCGGGGTCCTCGATCTGATGGGAGCCCCGCCCGCGTCGCTGACCGCGCGCTTCACCGCCGGCCCGCCGCCCGGCACGACCCCGATCGAGGAAATGCTCACCAATCTCGACCGGCGGCTGGAGGCGATGGAGATCCGTCTCTCAGCGCTTGAGGACAGGTTCGACTCCTGAATCCCCTACCCTAGAGGGTGGAGTGGCCTGAGCAAGGCCGCAGTGGGGGCGTCCAACGAGTGTGCCGCCCGGATGAGCTAGGGAAGGCATTCAGAGGATGACGAAGAAGGGCAAGAAAGGCCCCAGCGTGACCGCCAAGGCCGAGGACCGCCACTGGCACGGCAAGCGGGTCAAGGCCCGCGCCACCAAGCAGTCCGACCGCACCGGCACCAGGACGCTGGCCGCCAAGCCCGGCACCCCGGCCAAGCCCGGCTCCGCCGCCAAGGCCGCCCGCGCCGCCGGCACCCGCACCGCCGCCCAGGCGGGCAGCGGCCGCGTCACCGAGCGCCCCGGGCTGGCCCCGCGCCGCCCCGACGCCCCCGAGGTCGTGCACGGCCGCAACCCGGTGATCGAGGCGCTGCGCGCCAACGTCCCCGCCCTGTCGCTGCACTACATCCCCGACTCCGACGACCGGGTCCGCGAGGCGATCCAGATCGCCGCCGACAAGGGCATCCCGCTCCTGGAGGTCGGCAAGCACGAGATCGACCGGCTGACCGACCGCGCCGTCCACCAGGGCATCGCACTCAAGATCAAGCCGTTCCGCTACTCGCATCCCGACGACCTCCTGCGCGGCACCGCCCCGCTGATCGTCGCCCTCGACGGCATCACCGACGCCCGCAACCTCGGCGCGATCATCCGCTCGGCGACCGCGTTCGGCGCCTCCGGCGTCCTGCTGCCCGAGCGCCGCTCCGCCGGCATCAACGCCGGCGCGTGGAAGACCTCCGCAGGCACCCTGGCCGCCATGCCGGTCGCCCGCTGCACCAACCTCACCCGTCAGCTCAAGGCCTACCAGGACGCGGGCTGCTTCGTCGTCGGCCTCGACGCCCACGGCGGCACCTCCATCGCCGACCTCCCCGCCGCGGACGGCCCGTTCGTCCTCGTGGTCGGCTCCGAGGGCAAGGGCCTGGGCCGCCTCGTCGGCGACAGCTGCGACCTCCTCGCCCATATCCCCATGGGCGGCATGGCCGAGTCGCTCAACGCGGGGGTTGCCGCAGGCGTGGCACTCTATGAGATCTCCCGCCTCCGCCACGGCTGACCTGCCCACGCGCCCCGGCCCGCCTCGTTCCACTAAGATGCGGGCTGGACGCACGCCCCCTTAGCTCAGTGGCCAGAGCATCGCTCTTGTAAAGCGAGGGTCATCGGTTCGAATCCGATAGGGGGCTCCACACAGACCGACAAACCGGTGACGGGGCGGCCCGGCGGCGGTTTGTCGCCCAAGATCATGGATGTCGCCTCGACCTGCCCGGGGATCGTTTCCCGGGTCAAAGTGACCTGACAGTAGGCGATCTTGGTTCTCCGGTCATACTTCATCTCCAACCTAAAGGCGTCGAGGAGCCTACGCAGCGTTGGCTCTGGGACCAGTTCAAGATCAATCGGACCAGCGGGCAGGCGATCTATGAGATCTAGCGCGCGCACGCGACGAGGCGGCGCTTTGCGCCAGCGCAAGTCGCCGCGACGCCGTGCGAGCTTAGGCACCCAGGCCGATCCACGCACAGTCGTACCAGCGGCGGCCCCTGGTTCCGTCCCTGCATGAGCGCCGCCGCCACGCCGTCTGCGGCGGAGCGGCGAAGGCAGTCTCATGGGGGCGTCCGCCGATCCAGCCGAACTCGGCTTCACCCTCGGTCAGGGTGGCGGTACCAGCCCGGTGCAGGTGGCCGCGCAGGAGGGCCAGGTGGGCGGGCTCGGTGAGGTCCAGCCGGATACGGACATCATCCTCCCCGAGCTGCACCAGGTCAGGGATGCGATGGTTACTCTTGAGGTCGTTGAAGGCCTGCGCCCAATGGCCCCATGGCGCATCACGTCTGGGTAGGTCCTCGGCGGTCAGGTGCCAGCGGGCCGGGCTGAACACCGTCCGGCCGGACCGGATGCGCGGCAGGAACGGGAACCGCTGGGCGGCATGCCCCCAGAAGAAGGGCGTGCACGGCGCGGCCCGGCTGGTGCTGATCTCGCACAGGAACCGCGCTAGGGGGTGGACGCCGTGCCGCAGGTCGACCGCGTGGAGGATCAACGGCTCGACCGGGCAGCCACACGAGAGGGACATCAGGTAGAAGCGGTGTGCGTCCGCCGTCACCGCGAGGTCGTCCACGTCGAGGCCGAGCCGTGACGGGTGAGCGTGCTCGCCGATCGACAGGACCGGCAGCACCGCCGGAACCCTTGCGAGGTGATGGGTGCGCGGCGACAACGGCGGGCACGACACCTGCACCGCCAGCGCCCCCGGCGTGCTCGTCGGCAGCGCGGCGTACGCCTGCGCAAACCGCTCCCGGTCGGCGGGCTCCAATATGTGCAGGAACCGGCCGACCGAGGTACCAGCGTGCCGCGACGCGCTCACCACCGACAGCATGAACTGCCCGCCATCCAGCGCAGCAGGAGTTGCGGCGTGCAGGGAGAACCGCAGCTCGGTGTGCGGCGCCCCCTGGCGGCCACCGGTCGTCGCGATCGTCAACTTGGCCAGCGTCTGTTCATCCAGCACGACTTCGGCGCAGCCGTTCAGGGCGGCGTGTTGCGCGAGTTCCGCGAGGGCGAAATCTCTTGGGTGCAGGGTGGGGGTGGCCTTGTTGAGGGAGCCGCGATAGCCGGCCGGATAGCCGAGGCCGGAGTCCACGTCGACAAGTTCCCGGACTCCGACCAGGCCGCCAGGCCCGTACCGATCGAGGAACGCCGCGTGATACTCCTGCCAGCCCGGCCGGTCGGGAGCAAGGCGGACAAGGAGAGACGCGGCGGCCTCCGCCTCGCGCACCACCGCTGGGGGAAGACTGACCTCGCAGTCAAGCCGCAGATCCACCGCCATCGGACCAACGGCTCCGCCCGTCCAGGTGTCGAGCCCGGTGAGCTGGCCGAGCGGATCGGTAACCGTCATCGGCGGTTGCAGATCGGTCAGCAGCACCCGTTGCCGAACCAGCTCAGCGAGCATGCTCTCGATGACCGTCATGGGCACGTCTGGGGACTCGGCGGCGAGCTTCGCCACGAGATCACTGAACACGATCGGATATCGTGCCAGGTCAAGGGTCATGCGGACGGCGACCGTATGCCGGACCACCACGTCGGACAGGGAGCCGTCCGCGTGCCGTTGGCAGGGCACCACCCAGTCCTTGCCTCGGGCGTAGCCGAGATCGTTGGTCATGATCGCCAGTCCGTGGAGAGTCTCCGGCTGATCCTCTGCCTTGTTGATGACCTCGGTCAGCCAGGTGGAGTCCGGACAGATCACCGGGACGTGCCGCTCACCCCAGCGCACCGACGCTGACGAGCCGAGGTTCGCCGAGGCT
>JBDSTJ010000612.1:0-2726 GCA_039928335.1 Streptosporangiaceae bacterium
GATGGCCGGGGTGGCGGGCGCACGACGGCTCTGGTTCGGTCTGGCCGGGCTGGCGGCCTTCGGGCTGCTCGGCACGGCCGCGGCCCTGTCCCGGCCCGACGCCGGCGTTCTGGACGCGCTGCCCTCCCTGATCGGCGCGGCTGCCGGAACGGCCGCGCTGACCGTACTCCTCAGTAAGGGCCGGGACACGGCCCCGGGACGCCGGGGTTTCCTGCTGGCGTCCGCCGGGGCGGTCGGGGTGGCCGGGCTGGGCGGCGGGCTGGGGCGGCTGCTTGTGTCGCGCCGGGACGTCGAGGCGGCCCGGCGGGGCGTGAAGTTGCCGCAGCCCGCGAGTCCGGCCAGGCCGATCCCGGCGGGTGCCGACCTCAGGGTTGCGGGGCTGAGCAGGTTCACGACGAGCAACCGCGACTTCTACCGGGTCGACACCGCTCTGGTGCTGCCGCAGGTCGATCCGGACGACTGGATGCTGCGGGTGCACGGCATGGTGGACCGGCCGATGGAGCTGTCGTTCGAAGATCTGCTGCGCCGTCCGATGCTCGAGCGGGACATCACGCTGACCTGCGTGTCCAACGAGGTCGGCGGTCCCTACGTCGGGAACGCCCGCTGGTTGGGGGCCTCCGTGCGGGACCTGCTGCGGGAGGCCGGCATCCAGTCGGGCGCCGACCAGGTGCTGAGCCGGTCGGCGGACGGATGGACCGCCGGCAGCCCGGTCGAGACGCTCATGGACGGCCGGGACGCGCTGCTGGCCGTGGCGATGAACGGCGAGGCACTGCCGGTCGCCCATGGCTTCCCCGCCCGCCTGGTCGTGCCGGGCCTGTACGGCTACCTCTCGGCGACCAAGTGGGTCGTGGACCTCAAGGTCACCAGGTTCGCCGACGCCGAGGGCTACTGGGTCAAGCGCGGCTGGGCCGACCACGCCCCGATCAAGACGCTGTCCAGAATCGACGTCCCCAAGCCGTTGCAGCAGCTCAGGGTGGGCCGCAACGTGATCGCCGGGATGGCCTGGGCACAGACCCGCGGCATCTCCGCCGTCGAGGTCCGGATCGACGAAGGTCCCTGGCGCACGGCGGAGCTCGCCCCTGTTCCCGGCACCGACACCTGGCGTCAGTGGGCCCTGGAGTGGATGGCCACCGCGGGCAGCCACACCGTCGAGGTCCGGGCGACCGACGCCACCGGCGCCGTCCAGCCACACAAACGCGTCCCGCCGATCCCCAATGGAGCGACGGGCTGGCACTCGGTCGTGGTCACCGTCGGGTGACCACGTTCATGACCACACACGTTCGACCCCACACGTTCGACCCCACACAAGGAGACACGAAATGAACGTTCGCTTCCTCGCAGCAGGCGTGGTCACCCTCGGGCTCGCCCTCGGCAGCACCGCCTGTGGCGACGACTCGAAGGACGCCGCCTCCACCACCTCCCCGGAGACCTCGACCTCGGCCTCGGCGACCATGACCGGCGCGGCCTCCCAGACCTTCGGTGCGGGATGCGCAGCCGTCCCCACCAGCGGCACCGGCAGCTTCGAGGGCATGGCCGCCGACCCGGTCGCCACCGCCGCCTCGCACAACCCGCTGCTGTCCACGCTCGTCGCCGCGGTCCAGAAGGCAGGCCTGGTCGACACGCTCAACTCCGCCGACGGCATCACGGTGTTCGCGCCGACCAACGACGCGTTCGCCAAGATCCCGAAGAAGGACCTGGACGCGGTCCTGGCCGACAAGAAGAAGCTGACCAGCATCCTCACCTACCACGTGGTGCCCGGCAAGAAGGCACCCGCCGACCTCGCGTCGGGTTCGTTCAAGACGCTGCAGGGTGGCATGGTGACCACCAAGGGCAGCGATGCGTCCTACACGGTCAACGATGCCCAGGTGATCTGCGGCAACGTGCCGACCGGCAACGCCACGGTGTACATCGTGGACACCGTACTCATGCCGAAGTAGGCAAACGGAAAGAACCCAGGGAAAGCGCAGGGCACATGGGTGAAGCGCGTGCGTGGTTTCGGCCGCGCGGCTCGTTCGCTGAGGACGGGCCGCCGGCCGGGCTGGGGGAGCTGCTGCAGCGGGTGGCCCGGGGGGACCGGGAGGCCTTCGAGCAGGTCTACGAGCAGATCAGCGGGCCGGTCTACGGACTGGCACTACGGGTCGTACGGGACCCGAGCCAGTCCGAGGAGGTCGCCCAGGAGGTACTGGTCGAGGTCTGGCGGCAGGCCTCACGGTTCGACCCCGCCCGGGGCAGCGCCAACTCCTGGGTGATGACGCTCGCCCACCGGCGGGCGGTGGACCGGGTCAGGTCGGCCCAGGCGGCCACCGACCGGGAACAGCGGACCGCGACCCTCGACCGCGAGCACGACCATGTGGCCGAGGATGTCGAGGCCCGGCTGGAACAGGAACGGGTCCGCCGGTGCCTGGGCGGGCTGACCGAGCTCCAGCGGGAGTCGGTGGTCTTGGCCTACTACTCCGGATACACCTACGGTGAGGTCGCCGAGCTGCTGAGGTTGTCGCTCGGCACGGTGAAGACCAGGATGCGTGACGGGCTCATCCGGATGCGGGACTGCTTGGGGGTGGAGCGATGACTGCCAACGAAGCGCACAGCCTGGTCGGGGCCTATGCCCTGGACGCCCTCACGGAGTTCGAGCGCCGGCAGTTCGAGCATCATCTCGCCGATTGCGAGACGTGCTCGCTGGAACTGCGGGGACTGGCCGAGACCACCGCCAGGCTCGGTCTGGCCGC
>JBDSTJ010000613.1:0-2618 GCA_039928335.1 Streptosporangiaceae bacterium
CCAGGGCGTGGTCCCGGCCGTCCGGGCTGTCGATCTCCCGGACGTAGTGGAAGTCCTCAAAGACCCGGAAGACGCCGCGGAGGATCGCGGCGGTGATGGCCCTGCCGGGGTAGGGCTTGAAGGCCACCGGGCTGGTGAACACGACGTCCTCGGCGAGAAGCGCCTCGATGGCGTCGTGGTCTGCGGCCTCCACGGCTGCGCGGAACGGGTGCATGCGGTCTCCTGATCAGTCGGGTCGGGACGGCCAGTGTCCCAGCACACGGCTTGTCGGCATGCTCCCACCCTGTCCTGACCCACCCGGGGACCAGGCAGGGGTCCCGGTCCCGGGACCTTCGACTCTGTCGCCCAGGACGGCGAACTGGTGGTCTGGAGAAGACCTCGAATCCACGAGAGGGAAGGCCCGCAATGTCACTCGACACCGCGCAGAGGGGCCACCGCGTCTCCGCGCAAGATCTCCAGTCCGTCATCGAGGCGGCGGTGTGGGCGCCGTCGATCCACAACACCCAGCCCTGGTGGTTCGGCACCCGCGACACCGGCTCCGGACCGGTGATCAGCCTGCACGCCGACACCGAGCGACGGCTGAACGTCGCCGATCCCGACGGTCGGGAGATGATGATCAGTTGTGGTGCGGCCCTGGCGACCCTGAGCCTGGCGATCCGGCACCGGGGCTATGAGCCGGAGGTACGGCCGCAGTCCGATCCGGACCGGCCCGCCCTGCTGGCCGACGTCGGTTTCGGCCGGTCGGCCCGGCCCACCGAGGAGGTGGAGCAGGCCTATGAGCAGATCCGCCTCCGCCGTACCCACCGGGGCGCGTTCAAGGACGCCCCGGTGGGCGCCCAGGTCCTGGCCGCGCTGAGCGTCGCCGCCGAGCGCGAGACCGTACGGCTCAGCGTTGCGCTGTCCCACGAGCGGGTCGCGCTCGGCGCACTCACCGAGGCCGCCGAGCAGGTGCAACTGCTGGATCCCGCCCACCTGGCCGAGGCCGCCCGCAGGTACAGCGTGCGGTTGCGTGCCCTGGAGCAGAGCGACCCCTATTCTTCGGCCCGGGACTTCGTCCGGGGCCAGGGCTGGGGGAACGCCAAGTCGGGGACGCACGGGGTGACCGGCGTCGTGGTGGTGCTGGCCACGCCGGGAGACGGCCGGCATGACTGGCTGGCGGCCGGGCAGGCTTTGCAACGGGTGCTGCTGCGCGCCTCGGCCGCCGGGCTGTCGGCGGCGTTCCACACCCAGGCGCTCGAAGTGCCCGAGCTGAGGGAGTTCATCCATACCCGGCTCTGCCGGGGCGGGCACCCGCAGATGCTGATGCGTCTCGGCGTCGCCGATAACGATCTGACCAGCACGAGACGATCTGTCGACCAGGTAAGGAATGAGGAGCTTTCGTGAACGTGACCGAACGGGACACACTGAACGCCTGGTGGCGGGCGGCCAACTATCTGTCCGCGGGCCAGATCTACCTGCTCGCCAATCCGCTGCTGCGCGAACCCCTGCTGCCCGAGCACATCAAGCCCCGGCTGCTCGGCCACTGGGGTACCTCGCCGGGCCTGAGCTTCTGCTACGCCCATCTCAACCGGGTGATCCGGGCCCGCGACCAGAACATGATCTATGTCATGGGCCCCGGGCACGGCGGGCCCGCCGCGGTCGGCGCGGCCTGGCTCGAAGGCACCTACTCCGAGGTCTATCCGCACGTGAGCCGGGACGGTGAGGGCATGGGGCGGCTGTTCCGCCAGTTCTCCTTCCCCGGCGGGATCCCCTCGCACGTCGCACCGGAAACGCCCGGTTCGATCCACGAGGGCGGTGAGCTCGGGTACTCCCTCGCGCACGCCTTCGGCGCGGCCTTCGACAACCCAGACCTGGTCGTGGCATGCATCGTGGGAGACGGCGAGGCCGAGACCGGGCCGCTCGCGGCGAGCTGGCACTCCAACAAGTTCCTCGATCCGGTCAAGGACGGGGCGGTCCTGCCGATCCTGCACCTCAACGGCTACAAGATCGCCAACCCCACGGTGCTGGCCCGCATCCCCGAGGCCGACCTGGTCTCGTTGCTGCGTGGGTACGGCTACGAGCCGCAGGTCGTCGCGGGTGACGACCCCGACACGATGCACGACCTCATGGCCGACACCCTCGACCGGGTCATGGCGGACATCGCCGGCATCCAGGAGAGGGCCCGGGCCGGCGGAGAGACCACCGGCACCGCCCGCTGGCCGATGATCATTCTGCGCACGCCGAAGGGCTGGACCGGGCCGAAGACCGTGGACGGGCTGCCGGTCGAGGGGTCCTGGCGATCCCACCAGGTCCCGCTGGCCGGGGTCCGCACCAACCCCGAGCACCTGGCCCAGTTGGAGGAGTGGCTGCGCTCCTACCGGCCCGAGGAGCTCTTCGAAGCCGACGGCAGCCCCGTCGCGGCGCTACGGGAGCTCGCCCCGGTCGGCGACCGGCGGATGAGCGCCAACCCCGTCGCCAACGGCGGCCTGGTGCTCAAGGACCTGCGGCTGCCCGGTTTCGCGGACTACGCCGTACCGGTCGCCAAACACGCCACCGTGGTCAGCGAGGCCACCCAGGTGCTGGGCGGTTACCTGCGGGACGTCATCACCGCCAACCCCGAGACCTTCCGGATCATGGGT
>JBDSTJ010000614.1:0-8536 GCA_039928335.1 Streptosporangiaceae bacterium
CCAGGCCCGCCAGGCATCGACGATCTCATTGAGGGTCAGCTCGCCGAACAGCCCGCCCTCGGCCCACAGCGTGCCGACCGTGACCTGGCCGCGCTCGCTGTAGGGGTCGTGGCCGCCGACCCGGACGCGACCCGCCTCGGGCTTGCGGTACCCGCTGATGATCTCCAGTAGGGACGTCGCGCCGCTGCGGCCGCAGACCGCGACCAGCTCTCCCGGCGCGACGCTGAACGAGGCCGTGCCAGGGCCCCCTGAGATCCTGAGTCCGCGAACTTCGATCATCTCGACCCCCTCGACGCCGTTTCTCCTCATGGCATCCAGGCTGCCCTGCGGGGGCCGGAATCCCCAGTGCCGCCCGTCAGGAGGACCTCATGAGGACTTCACCGGCCACCCATGACAGATGTCACCCCGCCAGGACGTCCCTGGTCAGCTCGGCCGGGGTCGCCAACCCCGAGAGCGCCAGCGTGAGCTCCAGTTCGGCGAGCAGGCAGCGCAGCACGTGCCGGACCCCGGCCTCGCCCGCGAGCCCGAGCCCGTAGGCATACGGCCGGCCGACCAGGACCGCCTCCGCGCCCAGGGCCAGGGCCTTCGCGATGTCGGCACCGGTCCGCACCCCGCTGTCGAACAGGACGGTCAGCCGGTCGCCGACCGCCTCGACCACGCCCGGCAGCGCGTCGAGGGAGGCGATCGCGCCGTCGACCTGCCGGCCGCCGTGGTTGGAGACGATCACGCCGTCCATCCCGGCGTCCACGGCATGGCGGGCGTCGTCGGGGTGCTGGATGCCCTTGAGCACGATCGGGCCGTCCCACTCCTGACGCAGCCACGCCAGGTCCTCCCAGGTCAGCGCCGGATTTCCGAAGTTCTGGACCCAGTGCAGGATCGCCGTGCCCCGGTTCTCCTCAGTGATCTCCCCGCCGAGAGCCTCACGGAAGACCGGGTCGCTGAAGTAGTTCTGCACGCCGATCCCGCGCAGGAACGGCAGGTAGGCGGCGTCGAGGTCGCGCGGCCGCCACGCCATCGTGAAGGTGTCGAGCGTGACCACCAGCGCGGTGTAACCCGAGGCCCTGGCCCGCGCGAGGAAGCTCGCAGCCAGTTCCCGGTCCTTGGGCCAGTACAGCTGGTACCAGCGCGGGCCTGCCACCTCGGCGACCTGCTCCATCGTGTGCGAGGCCGCGGTGCTCAGCACCATGGGCACGCCGAGGGCCGCGGCGGCGCGGGCGACGGCGAGTTCCCCGTCGGGATGCAGGATCTGCAACACGCCGACCGGGCCGAGCAGGATCGGCGCGGGCATCGGGGTGCCCAGGACATTCACGGAAAGATCGGATCCGGTGACGTCGCGCAACATGCGCGGGACGAGCCGCCACTTCTCAAAAGCCGCACGATTGGCTCGCGCGGTCGATTCGGTGCCCGCCGCGCCCGCCACATACCCATACGCCTGGGCCGACAGTTGCCGCTCTGCCAGGGCCTCCAGCTGGGTGAGGTCCGTGGGGAGGGGCGGGCGAACGTCCCCCAACCCGCCCAGATAGATCTCATTCTGGAAGTCAGCGAGGCCCATGGAACCGCTCCTTGTACGAAACTGTCGGCGACTACCGCCAGAATGGCGAGCATGGCACGCCGTTCAGCACAGACTCCACCCCCGGAAGACTTCGAAGAGAACATCATCGACATCGATGTCTCGGAGGAGATGCGGGGAAGCTTCCTCGAGTACGCCTACTCGGTGATCTATCAGCGCGCCCTGCCTGATGCCCGGGACGGGCTCAAGCCGGTGCAGCGCCGCATCCTGTACTCGATGAACCAGATGGGGCTCCGCCCCGACCGCGCGCACGTCAAGTGCGCCCGGGTGGTCGGCGAGGTGATGGGCAAGCTGCACCCGCACGGGGACACCGCGATCTACGACGCGATGGTCCGGCTCGCACAGCCCTGGTCGATGCGGATGCAGCTGGTCGACGGGCACGGCAACTTCGGATCCATGGGCGGCGACGACTCGCCCGCCGCGATGCGGTACACCGAGGCGCGGCTGTCCCGGCAGGCGATGCAGATGGTCGCCAGCATCGATGAGGACACCGTCGACTTCCGGCCCAACTACGACGGCCAGGAGATGGAGCCGGAGGTCCTGCCCGCGGCCTTCCCCAACCTGCTGGTCAACGGCGCCACCGGCATCGCGGTCGGGATGGCCACCAACATGGCCCCGCACAACCTCGGGGAGGTCGTCGCCGCGGCCCGCTACCTGATCTCCCACCCGCACGCGACCCTCGACGACCTGATGCGGTTCGTGCCCGGCCCCGACCTGCCCACCGGCGGCAGGATCGTCGGCCTGGAGGGCATCCGCGACGCCTACGAGACCGGGCGCGGCACCTTCCGCACCCGGGCCACCGTGCACGTGGAGAACATCACCCCGCGCCGCAAGGGGCTGATCGTCACCGAGCTCCCCTACAGCGTGGGCCCCGAACGCGTCGTCGCCAAGATCAAGGACATGGTCCAGGCGAAGAAGCTCAACGGCATCGCCGACCTCAAGGACCTCACCGACCGGACCGTCGGGCTGCGCCTGGTCATCGAGATCAAGAACGGGTTCATTCCCGAGGCGGTCCTGGAGGAGCTCTACCGGCTGACGCCGATGGAGGAGACCTTCGGCATCAACAACGTGGCGCTCGTCGACGGCCAGCCCAAGACGCTGGGCCTGCGCGAGCTGCTGCAGGTCTACGTCGACCACCGCATCGACGTCGTACGGCGTCGTTCGCTGTTCCGCCGCCGCAAGCGCGAGGACCGGCTGCACCTGGTCGAGGGCCTGCTCATCGCCCTGCTCAGCATCGACGAGGTCATCCAGGTCATCCGGACCTCCGACGACTCCGCCCAGGCCAAGACCCGCCTGATGGACGTGTTCGAGCTGTCGGAGATCCAGGCGCAGTACATCCTCGACACCCCGCTGCGCCGGCTGACCCGCTTCGACAAGCTGGAGCTGGACAAGGAGAAGGAGACGCTCGTCAAGGAGATCGCCGAGCTGACCGCGATCCTCGACTCCGAGACCAAGCTGCGCGGCGTGGTGTCCAAGGAGCTCGGCGAGGTCAACAAGGAGTTCGCCACCCCGCGCCGCACCGTCCTGGTGGAGTCCTCCGGCCAGACCAGGACCGCGGCCGTGCCGCTCCAGGTCGCCGACGACCCGTGCCTGGTGCTGCTGTCGGCCACCGGCCTGCTGGCCCGCACCACCGGGGTGACCCCGTTCGCTGAGGACGGCCCGCGCGCCTCCCATGACGTGCTGCTGTCGGTCGTCACCTCCAGCGTGCGCGGCGAGTTCGGCGCCGTCACCTCCGCCGGTCGGATGATCAAGGTGAACGTGGTCGACCTGCCCGCGCTGCCGTCGTCGGCCGCCCCGCCCAACCTCACCGGCGGCGCGCCGCTGAGTGAGTACCTGCAGCTCCAGCCGGGCGAGACCGTCGTCGGCCTGGGCTCCATGGACGCCGAAGGGCCGGGCCTGGCGCTCGGCACCGAGCAGGGAGTCATCAAGCGGGTCGCCAACGACTACCCGGGCAACCGGGAGGAGTTCGAGGTGATCGGGCTCAGGGACGGCGACCGGGTCGTCGGCGCGGTCCAGCTCGACTCCGAGGACCAGGACCTGGTCTTCATCGCCAGCGACTCCCAGCTGCTGCGGTTCACCGCCGCCACCGTCCGCCCGCAGGGCCGGCCGGCGGGCGGCATGGCCGGGATCAAGCTGACCGCCGGCTCCCGGGCGATCTGGTTCGGCGCGATCGACCCGGCCCGGCCCTCGGTGGTCGTGACCGTGTCGGGTTCCGCGACCGCCCTGCCCGGCACCCAGGTCGGCGCGGCCAAGGTCTCCGACTACACCGAGTACCCGCCCAAGGGCCGGGCCACCGGCGGCGTCAGGTCGCACCGGTTCCTCAAGGGCGAGGACACCCTGCTCCTGGCCTGGGCCGGCCCCGCCCCGGCGGGCGCGTCCGCGGCCAACGGCAGGGCCGCAGACCTCCCCGAGGATCTGGGCCGCCGCGACGGTTCGGGTGTCCCGCTGGCCGGCCCGGTCCACGCCCTCGGCGGCTCGATCGGGCCCCGCGAGACCGGCTGACCCGGTTGGCCCGGTTGGTGGTTCAGCCCCGGAGCCGGTCGAGCGCCTCGTCCGCGAGCAGGGAACCCGCCGTGACCAGGCCCAGGTTGTCCAGGGACGCGGCGTGCGCCTGGGCGGTCGGGGCTGCGACGCAGTCACTGACGGTGAGGACGGTCAGGCCCAGGTCGGTACCGTGCCGGGCGGTCTGCTCGACGGTCAGGTTCGTCGCGACCCCGGTCAGGAGCAGAGTGTGCAGGTCCCGTTCGGCCAGCCACGCCGCCAGGTCGTTGCCGGCGAGCCCGGACAGCTTCTGGTTGTCGACGGTGTGCGTGGCCTGGCCGGCCATCTCGGGGATGAGCTGCGCGCCGGGCGCGTCCGGCCGGAAGGCCTCCTGGACCGCCCCGACCGCCTGCATGAAGCCGGTGTTGCGGACCAGGCTGCCCTCCCCCGGGGGAATGGTGAACCGGGTGAACACGACCGGGACGCCGGCGGCCTCGTGAAAGCGGGCGGCCCGGCCGACCACGCCGCTCTCGGCCACCGGCCCGGCCAGCATCGCGCCGAAGAAACCCTCCGGCTTGATGACGTTGACCTGCCAGTGCAGCGCGAGAACGGCGGTGTGCCGAGGATCGAGTGTCATCTTCACGATTGTGCCTTGGTTCAGGTCGTGATGTCCTCGGGGCCCCAGACGGCCTCCATCCGGACGACCCTGCCCTCGTCGTTGAAGGTCATCACGTCGACGACTCCGATGCGCATGCCCTGGACCTCGACGGTGAAGGCCATGGCGGCCTTGGCCCCGGAGGAGGCCCGGATGGGGGCGTCGAGGGTGAGCTTGGCGCCGCTGCCGATGGCGTTGCGGTAGAACTCCGCGATCGCCTCCCGGCCGTGCAGTTCCGGGGTGCCGATCGGGTCCTCGACCACGGCGTCCTCGGTGAACAGCGCGATGACCGCGTCGGGATCGCCCGCGGCGAACCCGTCGACATAGGCCTGCAGGACGCTCTTCATATGGGCTTCGGTCGGCATTGCTGGCCCTTCCTCTCGAGAGGAGCCGAGCCTACCAAGCGCTCGGTCAACACCGGGTCGGGCCCGGGGGTGAGACCATGGGGGCATGGCCATCGAGTCTTTTCTGGTCCCGCTCGGGACACCCGCACCGGATTTCGACCTGCCCGCCGTCGACGGCCGCAAGGTCGCGCTGAGCGACCTCGCCCAGGCGCCGGCGCTGCTCGTCGTCTTCCTGTCCAACCACTGCCCCTACGTCCGGCGCGTCGAGCAGGCGATCGCCGCCGTGACCGCGCAGTACGCCGCCCACGGCCTCGCGACCGTCGGGATCAGCAGCAACGACGTCGTGAACTATCCCGACGACGACGCCGCCCACCTGGCCGAGCAGGTGCAGCGGACCGGTTTCGGCTTCCCGTACCTGATCGACGAGAGCCAGGAGGTGGCCCGGGCATACCGCGCGGCGTGCACCCCGGACTTCTTCCTGTACGACGCGGACCGCAGGCTCGCCTACCGGGGCCAGTTCGACGGGGCCCGGCCGAAGAACGACGTGCCCTCCGACGGCGCGACCCTCCGCGCCGCCCTCGACCTGGTGCTTGGCGGCCGGGAGGTGCCCGAACCGCATGCGCCCAGCCTCGGCTGCGGCATCAAGTGGAAGCCCTAGCTCCGCGCCCGCTGCAACGGCACCCCGATCCGCGGGATCAGCCCGCGCTCGGCGGCCTCGGCGAGTTCGCCGAGTAGTTCCTCGGGTCCGCCGGCCATCTCCTCGTCGTAGTGCCAGAACCTGATCAGCCGCTCCCCCTCCACCCCCGGGCAGTACCGCCCGTGCAGGAAGCACCCCGCCGCGTTGAGGCGCAGCACGGCCCGGTCGCCGTCGTCCAGGTTCCGGGTGTACACCGCCGCGTCGATCAGGGCGAGTGCCGACCGCGCATTGCGCCCGCCATCGGCGGTGTCGGCCCGGTTCAGTCTCCACCTGGCGTAGGAACGCAGGTAGTCCGCGACCATCCAGCTCTTTTGCATGCACCCACAGTGCCGCCACCCCCGGCCGTGTGCACCCCGCTTGACCTGGCATTTCAACGCCGACCACGGTTTCGTGACCGGTGGTCGACAGCTGCGCCGAAGGGTCAGGCGTGCGGGCCGACGGTGACCGGGGCGAGGGTGAGGCTGGGGGTGCCCTCGAGGATCTGGCCCAGACGGGTGACCTGGTCATCCAGTTCGTCGAGCTGGGGGCGGTCCAGGACGACCAGCGACTCCACCGTCACGGCGAGCTTTTTGCCGGAGCGGCGCAGGTGCCAGACACCGGAGACGGTGCCGCCGATGGTCAGGACCGGGTAGTTGCCGGCCTGGCCGCCGGCGAGGGCACGGTCGGCGGCGGGGCCCGGAAAGACCCGGTCGCGGGGGTGGCTGCCGACGGTGTAGGCGTCGAAGTAGGGCAGGAGCAGGAGGCCGCCGGGGGCCATGAGCGGGAACTCGGTGTCACCGGCCACGACCCAGGCGGTCCCGTCCTCGATCTCGATCTGCTCCAGCCGGTCGCCCAGGGACGCGAAGAGCGCCACGGCCCAGGCGCGGGGCGCGGCCATCCACTGGGCGAAGTTCTGCGGGGTGGCCGGACCGTAGGCGTGCAGGTAGCGGCATAGGAGTTCGGCCAGCGCGACCTCGCTGTCCTGCGGCTCGACCTGCGGGTTCGTGTACGTCACCGTGCGGCCCTTGGTGGGACCGAAGCAGAGCACGCCGCGGCCGGCGGCGACCGGGATCAGCTGCCGCCAGCGCGGCCAGAAGCCCTGGAAGGCCGGCACGACCGGATCGGCCGCCCACGAGCCGCACCGGGCGATCACCTGGTCGCTCAGCTCGTCGGCGGTCAACGGCTTGTCCAGCAGGGACGCGCCGATCGCGGCCACGACCTCCTCGGTCTGCCCGGGGGTGAGCCGCATGCCGGCCGGAGCGGGACTCGACGGGATGGCGCCGAGCGCACCCGTCCACATCGGCAGGTCCCGCGCGGCCAGCAGGTGCACGGTCCCGCGCGCGCCGAACGACTTGACCAGGTCGCCGGTCTCCCCCAGGGCCTGCTGCACGTCCGTCCGGGTGACCGACTCCAGCCGCAGGCCGACGGAGTGCTCGGCGGCCGACAGCACCTGGGCGTGCGCACCGCACATCTCGCTGACGACCTCGACGATGTTCCGGCCCGGCTCGGTGAGCCGGTGCCGCGCGAGCCGCCTTGCCAGAACCTGAGTCCACGTCACCATGAATCCATCCTGCAGCATGATCGAACAACAAGTTCACCTTGTGCGATCACCGCTGATGCCAGGCCATCCGCCGCCCGGAGTCAACGCCCAGAGTCAACGCTCGGGATCAACGCCCGGGATGAGCGTCGTCAGGCCGGATAGGCGCGGGTCTCGGTGGCCTTGACCGACATCCAGACCTCCAGCCCCGGGCTCAGGTCCAGCTCGGCGACCGCCGCCGGGGTCACGTCGGCGGAGGCCGCGACCGGCCCGTCCAGATGGATCCTGATGTTGTCTCCGTGCCGTTCGATGCCCTCGATCCGGGCCTGCCACAGGTTCCGCGGCGAGCCGTCCGGCCGGGACCGGTACAGCGCGACCGCGGCAGGCGAGAACGCCACGTAGGCGGGGCCGTCGAGCGCGTCCATGACGCTGAGCTCCAGACCGCCCGGCACCGTGACCCGGCGGCCGGCGGCGACGCCCCGATAGAGGTTGAGGCCGACGAGACGCGCCACATAGTCGGTGCGGGGCCGCCGGGCCACCTCGGCGGGCGTGCCCTCCTGCACGACCGTGCCGCCCTCGAGGACGACGAGCCGGTCCGCCAGGACCATCGCGTCCAGCGGGTCATGGGTGACCAGGACCGTGGCCCCGCCGAAATCAGCCAGATGGCTGCGCAGCCGGGACCGGATCTCCAGCCGGGTGTGCGCGTCGAGCGCGGCCAGCGGCTCGTCCAACAGCAGCAACCCGGGCTCGACCGCCAGGGCGCGCGCCAGCGCCACCCGCTGGGCCTGGCCGCCCGACAGCTCCTGGGGCTTCGCCCCGAGATGGGCGGCCAGCCCCACCCGGACCAGCCAGTCCTCGGCTGCCCGCCGCGCCGCGGCCTTGGACCGGCCATGACAACGCGGCCCGAAGGCGACATTGTCCAGCGCCGACAGATGCGGGAACAGCAGGTAGTCCTGGAAGACCATGCCCGTCGGACGGTCCTGCGCGGCCAGCTGGTGGATCGGCCTTCCGGCCAGCTCGATCGCACCGCCGGTCAACGCGGTCAATCCCGCCAGAGCCCGCAGCGCCGTCGTCTTTCCCGCACCGTTCGGGCCGAGGAGGGCCACGACCTCGCCCGCCCCGACGGTCAGCTCGAGATCGAGCCGGAAGCCGGGACGTTCGACGACCAGGTGCGCGCGCAGGGTCACCGGCCGACCCAACGGTCGCGCAGGCCCACCAGTACGAGGACCGACACCGCCAGGAGCACGAGGCTGAGCACGATGGCGGCCTCCGG
>JBDSTJ010000615.1:0-2775 GCA_039928335.1 Streptosporangiaceae bacterium
GTCGCTCCGGGTCGTGGCCGACCACGTGCGCAGCGGCATGATGATGGTCGCCGACGGGATCATCCCGACCAACGAGGGCCGCGGCTACGTGCTGCGCCGCATCCTGCGCCGGGCGATCCGCAAGAACCGGCTGCTCGGCGCGCTCGACGGCGGGCTCATGCACGAGCTCACCGACGTGGCGATCGCCGCGATGGGCGAGCAGTACCCCGAGCTGGTCCGCACGGCCGCCAGCATCCACTCGGTCATCGACGCCGAGGAGGAGAGCTTCCTGCGGACGCTCCGCACCGGCGAGACGATCTTCGATGTGGCGGCGCACGACGCCAAGCGGTCGGGGCGTACCGTCGTCGGCGGCTCCGAGGCGTTCAAGCTGCACGACACCTACGGCTTCCCGATCGAGCTGACCCTGGAGATGGCCTCCGAACAGGGCCTCAGTGTCGACGAGGACGGTTTCCGCCGGCTCATGTCCGAGCAGAAGGCCATGGCCAAGGCCGACGCGAAGTCCAAGAAGACCGGCAATCTCGACGTGTCGGTCCTGAGTGACCTGCTCGACCTGGCGGGCGGCACCGTGCTGTTCACCGGCTACGACGAGGTCTCCGCCGAGGCGCGGGCCGTCGGCCTGCTCGTCAACGGCGCGAACGTCCAGACCGCCGGTGAGGGCTCCGAGGTCGAGGTCGTCCTCGACCGCACCCCGTTCTACGCCGAGGGCGGCGGTCAGCTCGCCGACCAGGGCGTCATCCGGTTCTCCGGCGGCGCGGTCGTCGAGGTCCACGACGTCCAGTCGCCGCTGCCCGGTCTCCGGGTGCACCGGGGCCGGGTCAGGACCGGTGAGGCCCAGGCGGGCGACACCGTGTTCGCCGAGATCGACACCTCCCGCAGGGACGCGATCTCGCGCTCGCACACCGCGACGCACATGGTCCACCGGGGGTTCCGCAACGCCCTCGGTGAGTCCGCGGCGCAGGCGGGCTCGGAGAACTCCCCGGGCCGGTTCCGGTTCGACTTCACCGCCTCCGGCGCGGTCCCGGTCAGTGTGCTGCGCGACGTCGAGGACGAGATCAACGAGATCCTCATCGGCGACCTCGCGGTCCGGGCGTTCACCACCTCCCAGACCGAGGCGGTCGCGATGGGCGCGATGGCGCTGTTCGGCGAGAAGTACGGCGACGAGGTCCGGGTCGTGGAGGTCGGCGACTACTCCCGCGAGCTGTGCGGGGGCACCCACGTGGCCCGGTCGGGCCAGCTCGGCCTGGTCAAGCTGATGGGCGAGTCGTCGATCGGTGCCGGCGTGCGCCGGGTCGAGGCGCTGGTCGGCATCGACGCGTTCCGGTTCCTGGCCAAGGAGAGCGTGCTGGTCGCTCAGCTCGCCGACCAGGTCAAGGCCCGCCGCGAGGAGCTGCCGGAACGCATCGCGGGTATCGTCACCAAGCTGCGCGAGGCCGAGAAGGACCTGGAGCGGCTGCGCGCCGAGCGGATCCTGGCGGCGTCCGGCGGGCTCGCCGAGGCCGCCCGCGACCTCGACGGCATCGCCTATGTCGGCCATCAGGCCCCCGACGGGGCCGGCGCGGACGATCTGCGCAGGCTCGCGGTCGACGTCCGCCAGCGGCTGCAGAGCCGCCCCGCGGTCGTCGTCGTGATGGGCGTTCCGAAGGACCGGCCGGTCGTCGTCGTGGCCGTCAACGAGGCGGCCCGCGAGCGCGGCCACAAGGCCGGCGTGCTCGTCGGTGTCGCCGCGAAGGTTTTGGGTGGCGGTGGCGGCGGTAAGGATGATCTTGCACAGGGCGGTGGCGCGAACCCGGCGAGGATCGCCGAGGCGCTCAACGCGGTGGAACGGACCGTAGGGGACTCTTGAGAACCGGTGTACGGCTGGCAGTCGACGTGGGCAGCGTCAGGATCGGCGTTGCCCGCTGCGACCCAGGCGGCATCCTTGCGACGCCGCTGGAGACCGTGCGGACGGGCCGGGGCGACGTCGGGAGGATCCTGGCGCTCGTCGCGGAGTACGAGGCGGTGGAGGTCATCGTGGGGTTGCCGACCGGTCTGTCCGGCCGGGAGGGCCCCGCCGCGGCCTCCGCCAGGTCGTTCGCGGTCCGTTTGGCACAACGGCTTCCCGCCGATACCGTACGGCTCTATGACGAAAGGTTCACTACGGTCATGGCCTCGGCCGGCCTGCGTGCCAACGGCAAGAAGGCCAGGAACCAGCGGTCTGTGATCGACCAGACCGCGGCCGCCGTCCTGCTGCAGGCCGCGATCGACAAGGAACGCCTCACCGGGAATCCCCCTGGCGAGTCAGTCAAGGGGAACCCATGAGCAACACGGACTTCTGGGGAGAAGAGCAGCCCCGGCGTGGCAACGGAAAGCTCAGCGCGGTCCAGCCCCGTCAGGACCGCTCGACCAGCCGCAAACGTGACAAGCGCGACAAGCGCAAGCGACGCGGCGGCGGTGCTGCCGTGATGGCGGCGGTGATCTTCCTGGCGGTGGTGCTCGGCGGTTCCGGCTACTTCGGCTACAGCAAGCTGAAGGACTACATGCAGCCCGGTGACTACACCGGACAGGGCACCGGCTCGGTCACGATCGAGGTCGCCGACGGCGACTTCACCACCAAGGTCGGCCAGACCCTGCAGAAGGCCGACGTGGTCAAGACCGTGAAGGCCTTCACCCAGGCTGCGGGGACCAGACTCGCGGGCCTCCAGCCGGGTTTCTACCGGATGCGCCGGCAGATGTCGTCGGCGTCGGCGGTCAGCCTGCTGCTGGACCCCGCAGCCAAGGCCGGTGTGGTGAACATCC
>JBDSTJ010000616.1:0-5115 GCA_039928335.1 Streptosporangiaceae bacterium
CGACGTGGGTGAATCGGGTGCCCTCGCCGGTCTGCTCGAACTCGAACGACGCCACTGACGTCGACATGTGGAGCCCATCAATCCACATGTCGTAGGTCGTGACGATGCGGACGTGCTCGACGATATCGGTGTAGGTGGCCTCGTACCGCGAGACCGGACCGTCGTGGAACCTCCCCTCGGCGACGTCGCGCCCGCCGACGCGGAAGTCGAACACCCACTCGCCGGGCTCAAAGGTGTCGCCGGCGCCGTACCAGTCCAGCTTCTGGTCCTCCATGGCGAACGCGTCCCAGACGCGGTCGAGGGGAACGGGGTAGTCGCGGGTCAGGGTGAAACCGGCGCGGGCGAGTCGGCGTTCGATCGTCATGGGCAGGTCCTATCGTGTGAAGGTGACGTGGGTCGTGCCACTCTCGGCCACTTCCGTCGTCACCTTGTGGGTGAGTTCGAGGCCGCGCAGGTCGTCCCACAGCCGATTGCCCCGGCCGAGGAGGATCGGGGCGATCGCGACGTGCAAGTGGTCGACCAGGCCGGCGCGCAGGAAGTCTCGCGCGGTGCTGATTCCACCGCCGACGCGCACGTCCAGGCCGTCGGCAGCCTCGGTCGCCTCGGCGAGCACGTCCTCGATTGCAGTGCTGCGGAAGTGGAACGTCGTTCCGCCCTGCATCGGGATCGACGGACGTGGTGCGGTGTGGGTGAGGACGTAGACCGGGAAGCCGAACGGCGGCTGGTCACCCCACCAGCCCTTCCAGTTCGGATCGTCGGGGAATGTGTGCAGGCCGAACATGGCCGCACCCATGATCTCGGCGCCGACGCCCTCGAAAAACGCGGCGGCGTAGGAGTCGTCAACGCCGGTCGTACCGGTGCCGCTGGTGTCGCCGAAGACGCGCTCCTGGATCGTGCGGGTCGCGGTGTAGTCCGCTATGAGGCGGCCCCAGTCCGCACCCATCGGATTTTCGGGGGCGTGGTCGGTCGTCGAGGTGTAGCCGTCCAGCGAGATGTTCAGGTCGATGCGAACGCGGGTCATCTCAGGTTTCCTTCGCAGTGGTGCGGGTCAGGTGGATGCCGAGCCGGTCGGCCTGGTGTTCTGCGGGGGTTCTTTGCTCGCCGAGCCACAGGTGCAGGACGTCGAGGGCGCCCGGTCGCAGGCTCACGGTGCGGACGCGTCCGTGCTTGTGTGAGGTGACCAGTCCCGCGTTCTCGAGGACGCGCAGGTGCTGCATGAGCGACGGCAATGCCATCGAGAACGGTGCCGCGAGTTCGGACACGACGGCTGGGGACTTCGCCAGCCGTTCGACAACGGCTCGGCGCGTCGGATCCGCGAGGGCGCGGAGCACGGCGTCGAGCTCGTCATCATACTTAGGCACGTACCTAACTATGACGGACGAGGCAGGGATTCGTCAACCGGCTCACGCCGACTCCCACCCTGGCGCCAACTCGCTCTCGACCGGTGGGCGCTTCGTTTCGGCGAGGGCTGGGGTCGGGCTCCTCTGTTCGGGCATTGTTCAGGGCCGCACCCGTGTGCCGGTGGGTGCGGCCCTGAAGTGTGTTGTGTTGACGGGGCGAGGTCAGGCGCGGCCCTTGAGTTCGTCGCGGGCCTGGTCGGCGAGCTCGTGGATCTTCTGCTCGGTCTCGAGCAGCTTCTGCTCGGCCTTCGCGGTGCGGGCCGCGGCACGGCGCTCGCGCAGGTTGGGCTTGTGCTCGGTGCGCTTCGTTCGCTTGAACAACCTCATGGCCATTGCTCCCTCGTCGTTCGTCAGGACTCTCTGGCTTCCCTGGATCAACAGGTTCATGCGGTACCGGCTCAGGTCGCCGCTCCGGCCACGGTTGATTCCGGTGCCGTCATGGCCGATGTGCCCAGGGTCTCCAGGCGGATCGCCACCGACCTCGCCTCAGGGACGTCGAGCTCCTGGAACAGCTCGAGCGCCTGGCGCAGATGGATCCTGGCCGCTTCGGGACCGCTCGTCTGCAGGACCACCGAACCGGTGCCTTCGTGGATCTGGCCCTCCAGGTAGAGATCGCCGATGCTCTGGGCCAGCGAAAGCGCCGTCCCGAAGTCGTCCAGAGAGTCCTGGTGCTTCCCGGAGGCCCCCTCCACGGTGGCGATTCCGGCCAGGGCGCGCGCCAGTTCGTATCGCTCCCCGATGGCCGTGGCGATCTCCCTGGCCTTGCCGAAGTGGATGAGTGCCTCGCTGTGCTGCTCCATCTGCTGGTAGGCGGTGCCGATGCTGGTGAGGACGCTGGCGACGTTCCTGCGGTCGCCGGTGGCCTCGAAGGTGGCCAGGGCCTCCCGGTACTCCCGCAGGGCCTCGGGATAGTCGCCCTTGTAGTGGCGGATGGTGCCGAGGTTGTTCTGGATGATCGCTTTGTTCTGGCGTCCAGTGATCTTCTGGAAGATCTCGTGGGATCTCTGGTAGGATGTCAGGGCATCTCGGTGTAGCCCTCGCCTGCGCTGGAGTTCACCCAGGTTGTTGAAGGCCATCGCCTCACTTCTGCGGTCGCCCACCTCCTGGAACATCGTGAGTGAGGCGGTGAGATGCTGGATCGATTCGTGCAGCCGGCCCAGGCTCCAGTAGACGATGCCGCTGCCCCGGAGGCTTTCGGCTTCGCCGTGCACTTCCCCGATCCGCTGGTAGATGTCCCGGGCCTCCTGGTGATTGGCGAGTGCCTCCCTGGCGTGGCCGGTGACCCACGTCAGCGCGCCCGTCCAGTTGAGAGTCTGCGCGGTGGCGGCCTCGTCGGCCAGCCCACGATGGAGCCGCAGCGCCTCCTCCGTGTTCTGCAGGGCGATGTCGTAGTGGCCGGTACGGCAGCGGATGATGCCGATTTCGAGCAGGGTCTGCCCTGTTCCGGGGATGTCCCCGAGGTCCCGGTAAGCCTGGAGTGCGACCTCGTGCGCGGCTGCGCACTCCTCCCAGAGGCCAGCTGTCTCGAGGAACTTCGACAGCACGTTGATGAGGTCGGCGCCCTGTTTCTTCCACTCGTGCCTGATGGCGTACTGGGCGACCGCGAGGATGTTCCTCCACTCGTCCCTGAAGAACTCCTCGGCCGTGTCGGCGGACGGCGGCTCCAGGGCAGGAGCGCCACCTGACTTCACCTCCATCCGGCGACGGTAGGGGTGCAGGAGGCGATCCGCGTGGTCGGCGGTCCTCAGGTAGTACTCCACGAGCCGGCCGAGTGAGCGCCGCCGGTCCGCGGCCGCGACCTCTCGCCGGTCCTGGTCGTCGCCGAACAACCTGGTGAGGTCGTGGAGGAAGTAGCCGGTGAGCGCGTCGCCCGACGCGAGGTGGTGGTCGACGAGCGTCTCGATGTCCTGCCGCAGGGCCTCGGGCGGGTCCGTGCCGAGTGCCGCGACGGCGTTCAGCGTGATCCGGGGGCACGGGTTGGCCGCCATCCGCCGCAAGAGCAGTCTCTGCCGGTCGGTGAGCTGGCGGTAGGAGAGTTCGAAGGCCGTGGCGATCGCCGGGTAGTGCTGCCAGTTGTCCCCGGCGTGCGGGCTGCTGGTCATCAGGTCCGTCAGGAGCGCCTGCGCGTCGTCGGCGTACCGGTCGCGCAGACCGACCGCCACCAGGCGGATCGCCAGCGGCAGATGCCCGAGCTGCGCCACGATCTGCCCGGTGATCTCGGCTGGGAACTCGGCCTGACCACCGGACGCGGTGGTGAACAGGGCGACCGCGTCGGCAGGGGACAGGACGTTCAGGTCGATCCGGGTGGACCGGGGGACCTCGTAGAGCCGGCGTCGGGTGGTGATCAGGACCCGGCACCCCGGTGACCGGGGCACCAGGAGCTCGATCTGGGGCAGGTCGAGGGCGTCATCGAGCACGAGGAGCACCCGCCGCCCGGCGGTCTCGCGCTGCCAGAGCTCGCTGCGGGCCTTGAGCCCCGCCGGGATCCAGGTCGGCTCGCTGCCGAGCATGCGGAGCAGTTCGGCGAGCGCCGTGGCCGGGCTGAGTGCGATCTGGCCGGGTTTGTGCCCGCACAGATCGAGGTAGAGCCGGGCGTCGGGGTGCTGTCTGGCCAGCAGCCGGGCGGCGTGCAGGGCCAGGGCCGTCTTTCCGATCCCGGGCATGCCCTCGATGATGGTCACGGACACGCCGTCGGGCTGGTCGCCGACGAGCATCGCGGTCTCGGCCTCCCGGCCGGTGAAGCCGTCGGGAACAGGAGGCAGCGTGTGCGGCGGGTCCACGCAGTCATGGGCGCGGCGCGGAAGGGCCGCCAGCCTGGCGTCATGCCGCAGGATCTGCTGCTGCACCTCACGGAGCCGGTCGCCGGGCTCGGAACCGTGTTCCCGGTCGAGCAGGGCCCTGGTCTCCTGGTAGACCGCGAGGGCGTCGGCCTGACGATCACTTCGGTAGAGCGCGACCATGAGATGCCGGGCGAGACTCTCGTCGTCGGGGTGCTGGGCGGACAGCCGGCGCAGCTCACCGATCAGGCCGGTGTGCCGGCCGAGCCGGAGTTCGATCTCGATCCGGTTGAGCCGGGCTGCCCGTACCTCCTCGACCAGGCTGATCCGCATGCGCTCCATCCACTCGCCCGGCAGCCCCGCCAGCGGCTCCTCGCGGGACAGTTCCTCGGCTTCTTTGAACAGCGTGAGAGCCTGCTCGTCGTCACCACTGTCGGCAATGGCCTGTGCCTGCCGCCACAGGCGGTGGCAACGCTGCAGATCGATCGACTCGCGGTCTGCGACGGCGGTGTAGGAGCCGCCGGCCTGGATGCTGATCTCCACACCGGCACCGGGCCACTCGCGAAGCCGGCCGCGGCAGCGGGTCAGGTAGGTCCCGAGAGTCTCTTTCGCCTTTCTGGGCGGGTGGCCGTCCCAGATTTTGGCGATGAGGGACTCGGCCATGACAGGTCTGCCGCATTCCAGTAGCAGTATTGCCAGGGCGCATCGCTCCATGGGCGTACCCAGGTCATGGTATTTCCCGTTCGGTGCCACCCCCATGGGACCGAACAGCCGAATCACGGTCAAATTGTCCTCCGGAAGGCCCTCCAGCCCTCAACAATCCCTCTGGGATTGTTACATCGATATCATCCTCAAGCTAGGTCTTAGTCTGAATTGTCCTGCTTGCGGACTCAGGGTGTCGCTATCGTGGCGCACCGTTCACGATTCGTGTCGGTGGC
>JBDSTJ010000617.1:0-4258 GCA_039928335.1 Streptosporangiaceae bacterium
CGGGGGGTCGTCAGGACTTGCGGGCGATACCGCCGTAGATGAGCTTCTGGCCCACGGTCAGATCGGTGCCGACGGGGCCGGCGGGCCGCCACAGCGGGTTGGGGACGACGCCCGGCTCGAGAAGTTCGAGCCCGTCGAACCAGGCCGTGATCTCCTCGACCGTGCGGAACCGGCCGGTGCCGAGTAGTCCGAGATAGGACTTCTCCGCCTCACGGGCCTCGTCGCTGGACGCGCAGAAGCTGGTGATGAACAGATAGCTGCCCGGAACGGCCCGGGCCAGGTAGGCGTCGACGATGCCCTGCGGGTCGTCGTCGTCGTGCAGGTGGTGCAGGATGCCCACCAGCATGACGCAGACGGGCTCGGTCCAGTCGATGAGCGCGGTGACCTGGGGGCTGTCGAGCACCTCTGCGGTGGCGCGCACGTCGGCCGAGACCACCCCGGTGCGCTCGTTCTCGGCGAGCAGCGCCTTGCCGTGCACGAGCACGATCGGGTCGTTGTCGACGTAGACCACCCGGGACTCGGGCGCGAGCTCCTGGGCGACCTGGTGGGTGTTGCGCACCGTGGGAAGACCGGATCCGAGGTCGAGGAACTGCCGCACACCCTGCTCGACCAGGAACTTCACTCCCCGGCCGAGCACCTCCCGGTTGTAGGTCGCGACATCGTAGATCTCCGGGATGGTCGTGACGATCTGGTCCACGAAGGCCCGGTCGACGGCGAAGTTGTCCTTGCCGTTGAGCACGACGTCATAGGTGCGGGCGATGCTCGGCACGCTGATGTCGATGCCTTTGGCGGCCCAGTCCGCCTGATCCTCGTCAGCCACGCGGAAACCTCCAGAAAGCCTAATTATGTTGAATTTTCAGCCTATAAGTACCTGTTGACTGCCGTCCGCCCGATGAGAGGATCTTTAGAGCCATTCCGCCGCGATCGCCACCGTGAGCTGCTCGAGCAGTGGCCCGGCCTGGCGCATGCAGCGCTCGGTGTCGGACTCGATGTCGGTGAGCGCGTACGCGGCGTGGATCTTGGCCCGCCGGAGCTGCTCCCCGGTCAGCCCGCGCCGCCCGCAGACCGCCACGACCGGCACGCCGGCCCTGGCCGCGGCCCGCGCCACCCCGACCGGCGCCTTGCCGCGCAGGGTCTGGGTGTCCAGGCTGCCCTCGCCCGTGATCACCAGGCGGGCCCCGGCCAGCCGGGTGGTGAAGCCCAGCAGGTCCAGCAGGTAGCCGATCCCCGGTTCCCGCCGGGCGCCGAGGAAGGCCAACGCGGCGAACCCGACCCCGCCGGCGGCGCCCGCGCCCGGCTTCTCCCGCGACGGCCGCCGCGACGCGGCCTCGGCCAGGTCCGCCCAGCGCCGCAGCCCCGCCTCGAGCACCCGGACGCCGTCCCGGTTCGCGCCCTTCTGCGGCCCGTACACCGCAGCCGCGCCCTCCGGGCCCAGCAGCGGGTTGTCGACGTCGCTCGCCACGATCACCTCAAGGCCCGCCAGGTCCGCCAGAGCGCGCAGGTCGAGGGCGTGCAGCGACCTGAGGGCGGCCCCGCCCGGCGGCAGGTCGTTGCCCGCCACGTCGAGTAGCCGGCCGCCGAGTCCCTGGATCATGCCTGCGCCCCCGTCGGTGCAGGCGCTGCCGCCGAGTCCGAGCACGATCCTGCGCGCGCCCAGCCGGACCGCCTCCGCGATCAACTGGCCGGTGCCGTGACTGGTCGCGGTCATCGGCTGGAGCCTGCCCCCGGGCAGCCGGTGCAGCCCGGAGGCCTCCGCGAGCTCGACGACCGCGGTCTTGTCCTGCAGGGCAAGCGCCGCCTCCACCGGCTGGCCGAGCGGCCCGGCGACGGTGACGGGCACCCGCTCGTAGCCGGCCACGACGGCCGCGGCGACGGTCCCGTCGCCGCCGTCGGCGACGGGCAGGGTGACCACGTCCAGACCGGGCCGGGCACGGAGCAGCCCGGCCGCCAGATGCCGGGCGACCTCCGATGCGGTGAGCGAGCCCTTGAACTTGTCCGGGGCGATGAGTACATGCCCGGTGGGTGAAGCCACTTCGTCGTGCCTTCCTGATGCGTCCTCTGGGGAATCCCATTGATATCGAACCAGGGCCACACGCCGTTAAGTCTTGTCCTATTTGATCCCTAACAGATCTTCACTGACGCTGCGCCCGAAGAAGCAGACCACGGTTTCCCTCGGGTCGGCTGCCCGGTGCCCGAGGGTTAGCTTCCCGTGATGTGCTCCGGTCGGACCGGAACCCGCGTCAGGGGCTTTCCGGTCGCGTCCCGGACCGCCGCGACGATCGCCGGGGTCGACGACAGGGTCGGCGGCTCCCCGGCCCCGCGCAGCCCGTAGGGGGCATGCGGGTCGGGCCGTTGGAGGATCTCCAGCCTCATCGGCGGCATGTCGAGGATCGTGGGGATCAGGTAGTCGGTGAAGGACGGGTTGCGCACCTTCCCGTCGAGCATCTGGATCTCCTCCATCAGGGCCAGCCCGAGGCCCTGGGCGGTGCCGCCGTGGATCTGCCCCTCCAGCGAAACCGGGTTGAGGATCCTGCCGACGTCCTGGACGGCCGCGAGTTCCACGACCTTGACCAGGCCGAGGTCCACGTCGACCTCGACGACGGCCCGGTGCACGCAGAACGCGAACTGGACGTGGGCGAAGCCCTGCCCGGTTTCGGGGTCCATCGGGAAGGTCGGCCGGTGCCGGAACTCCCGGGTCACCTCGATCACCTCCTCACCCAGCAGGTCGGCCAGCGAACCGATGACCGCGCCCGCGCCGTCGAGCACGTCGCCGTCGGCCAGGAACACGCCCCCGGTCAGGGCGAACACCCGCTCCCGGACCGCCTCGCAGGCGGTCTTGACCGCGCCGCCCGTCATGTACGACTGCCGTGAGGCACTGGAGGAGCCCGCCGAGCCGACCTGGGTGTCGGCCGGGGCCACGACCACGTCCCGCACGCCCAGCTCGGTTCGGGCGATCTGCGCCTTCAGCGTGACCAGACCCTGCCCGACCTCGGCTGCGGCGGTGTGCACCAGCACCGAGGGCGTCCCGTTGACGATCTCCAGCCGGACCCGGGCGGTGGAGAAGTCGTCGAAACCCTCCGAGAAGCAGATGTTCTTGATCCCGATCCCGTAACCGACGCCGCGCACGATGCCCTCGCCGTGCGTGGTGTTCGCGGTTCCGCCCGGTAGGTTCCGCACGTCGGAGAAGTCGGACTCCGGTGGCATCGGGAAGTCCCGGGCCTTCTCCAGCAGTTCGTCCAGCGGCGCGGGCATGTCGATGGTCTGCCCGGTCGCGATGACCGAGCCCTCCTTGACGGCGTTGAGAATGCGGATCTCGATCGGGTCGAGCCCGACGGCCGCCGCCAGCTTGTCCAGCTGCGATTCGTAGGCGAAGCAGGCCTGCACCGCGCCGAAACCGCGCATCGCACCGCACGGCGGGTTGTTGGTGTAGACGCCGTAGGCGTCGATCGCGATGTGCGGGATCTCATAAGGCCCGGCACCCAGCGAGGCGGCGTTGCCGGTGACCGCACCCGTGGTCGAGGCGTACGCCCCGCCGTCGAGGACGATCTCGGCCTTCAGATAGACGAGCCTGCCCGCGCGGGTGGCCCCGTGCTCGTACCGCATGATCGCCGGGTGCCGGTGGACGTGCCCGAAGAACGACTCCTCCCGCCCGTACACGATCCGCACCGGCCTGCCCGTGTGCCGGGCGAGCATGCACGCGTGGATCTGCATCGACAGGTCCTCGCGGCCGCCGAACGCCCCGCCGGTCCCGGCCAGTGTCAGCCGCACCTTGTCGACGGGCAGCCCCAGACAGGGCGCGACCTGCTCCTGGTCGGCATGCAGCCACTGGGTCGCGATGTACAGGTCGATCCCGCCGTCCTCGGCCGGCACCGCCAGCCCCGACTCGGGTCCCAGGAACGCCTGGTCCTGCATGCCGACCTCGTACTCGCCCGACACGACCACGTCGGCGGTGACGGTCTCCGGCGACCCGACCCGCATCGGCTGGTGCCGGACGACGTTCCCACCGGGATGCACGAGCGGCTCGGCGGGGTCGAACACCGCGGCACGCGGGTCAGTGACCGGTTTGAGCACCTCGTAGTCGACCACGATCAGCGCGGCCGCGCGCCGCGCCGTCTCCGGGTGGTCGGCCGCCACGATGGCGACCGGCTCGCCCTGGTAGCGGACCTGGTCGATCGCGAGCACCGGCTGGTCCCGGTGCTCGAGACCGTAGAACTTCGCGCCCAGCACGTCCTGGTGGGTCAGCACGGCCTCGACCCCG
>JBDSTJ010000618.1:0-6724 GCA_039928335.1 Streptosporangiaceae bacterium
GGGAACCTCGCGGACCTCGCCTCGGTGAGGAGGTCGCGGAAGCGGTACAGATCGACGTTCTCGCGCGGCACCTCGGTTCGGTAACCTCCTGATCCCCGCGGGATCACCGGGCCCGCGCCTGCGGTGACAAGCCGGCCACGCAGTTTCTTGGCGTACTCGTGGATCAGATCCCGAGCCGTCCGAGGGGGCGCCGCTCCGGGCCAGAAGCACTCGACGAGCCTGTCAACGGGCACCAGGGCCCCGTTGGCTTCGAGCAGGACCGCGAGAAGGAGCCGCTCACGCGGCGGCCCGAGCACGACGTCCTCCCCGTCGAGCTCGGCCGCCACCCCCTGGAGCAGCCGGAACCTCATCCCCGTCACGGCCATCCGGCCTCCCCGGAGCCACCCTGTTCTCCACCCCGAAAACCTCCCCAGAAGTCTCCCCGGTGCCGCTGCGACCTTTGAGACCAGCGAGGCAGATCGCTTCCGCCTAGAGAGGGGCACCGAGAATGACCCTGCACCCGAAGTACACCCAGAACGCCCAGTGGTTCGCCAGCAGTGCGAGCGAAGGGTTCGGCGACTGTGTCGAGGTCTCGTTCGTCACCGTCGTGTCGCTGCGGGACACCAAGGAGCCGGAGGGCCCCGAACTCCACTTCAGCGGCTCGGAGTGGACGGCATTCGTGGCTGGCGTCCGCAGTGGAGAGTTCGACCTGGGGTGACGCCCTGAGGCGGAGGGCGCCGCAGTCGCGCGACGCCCTCCGCACCGGTTCCCCGCCGGAGGTCATCGTGTCCCTTCGTCGGTGCCGATCCCGGATCCCAGCCTGCCGAGGAAGGCCCGCGCGTCAGCCCCGTACAGGGCGGAGCGGCGCAGATCTTCCCATCGGGCCTGGTAGAGCTGGACGTCCTCGGCCGCGTGGACGGTCAGTTCGGCGTGTGTCGTCTCGACCGAGACATATGGCTCACCTTCCAGCGGGTGGAGGATCTTGAATGCGTGTGAGGCGTAGGGGGCGTCTGCGGAGTCCAACGGGATCACCCCGATCCCGGTGTTACCGAGAGTGCTCAAGGCTGAGATCCGGTCCAACTGGGCTCGGTGCGTCGCGTCGGACCCGGGGCGCCACCGCAGCGCGGCCTCGGAAATGAGGAAGTCGAACCGGCGGCTCTCCTCATGGAGGACGAGTTGGCGGTTCATTCTGCCAGCCACCGCCTGCGCGAGTCTGTCCTCGGGATAGGCCAGACCCGCCCGCAGGAAGATCTGCTGTGCGTACTGAGGGGTCTGGAGCAGTCCTGGTACCACTGAAGGCTGGTAGAGCTCCAGACGGCTGGCTGCGCTCTCGCGCTCCTGGACGGCACCCTGAAGATGAGCCCGCCCCCGCAACCCCATCCGCCAAGTCGTCACCTCGGTGAAGGCACCCTCAGCGCATGCGATCAGCAGCCGATGCTGACGAGGCGTCGCCGCGACCGCGTGGGCCCACGCATTGATCTCGGTAATGGTCGGCAGTGTGTGTCCGGACTCGACCCGCGAGACCTTGGACTGACTGATCCCGATCTGCCGTGCCATCTCCCGGCCCGACACCCCGGACATCCGGCGTAGGGAGCTGAGCTCCGCAGCCAGCCTGTCCCGGCTGGTGAGCTCAGCGTGTCCCTCGTCAGCGTCCAGAAGCACGGCGCATCCTCCGTGAGACATGATCCGATTTGATGCAGATTGATTCAGTATGATGCAGCATCATCGCGATTCCGTCAACCCTTGCACCGGATCCCTAAAGGTTGGCAAATGCGACAGGACGGCGCTGGATACTTCACGAAAGAATCTTGTACTTTTAGCAAATTTCACAAATGAGGCCAAAAGCGACATAAGGAGAGGATTATCAATCAATGCCATATTTTGCCGGATATAGGGTTGTCTTTGCTTGCGACATGGTGGCGTCCGGAAACCCCGAAATAGTCGACCATGTACAGAAAACCCTGCGCCGTGAGCTCCACGCCCAACTCGGACGTGCTTTCAACGCCTCTGGTCTCGATCTCTCGGAATGCCATCTCGAGGAGCGTGGTGACGGCCTGCTGGCCATCGCCCCACCGGAGGTTTCGGCGGGCCTCATGATCGCCCCGCTAGCCGGCCATATTGACGCAGAATTGCGCCGCCAGCATGAGATCGCCGTCCCGGCCGCCCGGATACGACTGAGGATCGCCGTCCACGCCGGCGAGGTTTACCAGGACGAATACGGAGCCTCCGGCCGCACCCTCATCGACATCGCGCGCCTCATCGATGCTCCGGCTCTCAAGGCCTGCGTCCGCGAGACCGGCGCAAGGACCGCCCTGATCATCTCCGACCAGCTTTTCCAGAGCGTGATTCGGCAGGACCCGGCCGGCTATGGAGACCCCGCGACCTTCAGGCCCTTGCCCGTCGCACTGAAGGAGACCAACACGACTGCCTGGATCCACCTTTTCGGTACCAAGACCGCTCCCGCGCCGACCGACCTGCTCGCCGATCTCGTCCGGGACCTGAAAGAGGGTCGTCCGGAAATCGAAGATCAGTTGGATCTCGCTCGCCGACTACTGGATCACCCCTGTCTGAGTACAGGTACATCGCGCAGCAACCTCATCAATTCTCTCCCGGCCGAAATCTCGGTAAAGCGCCAGCTGGAACCTCTTCTGGATATCTTCTGCCTCCTCCAAGCCTGCCTAGAGCACCCGGCCGGGATCAGCCATCTGTCCGATGCGCTCCGATCGTGCCCCTGACCGGTACGAGGCCCTCCTACCGGCCGAGCAGATCCAGACCCGCGCCGACGGTCCAGCCCGGCCCGGCGCAGAGATCACGTCTTCAGGTCCGTCAGGAGGTCGTCGAGCAGGCGCTCATCCACGATGGCGCGGGTGAGCGCGGCGGCCAGTGGGGCGTCCCAGGGGCTTGCTGCCGGGGTCCGCTCAAAGGTTCTGAGGCTCCTACGGCGAGGGCACCGGTGAACACCTCGGCGTCCATTCGCCAGGGGAAGGCACCGTAGCGCTCCTGGCCTGCGGTGAGGATGCGCAGCCCCGCCCAGTCCAAATCGGTATGCCACCGGATCTCCCCGCCGGCCGCCGTGGCGGAGGCGGGGAGTGCGTGGCAGGTCGCTCCGCCACCATGAACACCGGTACGTGCATAGGGTGGGTTCGGCGACGAGCGAGAGGAGAGAGCATGAAGATCAACCTGTCGAGTGTCTTCGTGGACGACCAGGCCAAGGCGCTGCGGTTCTACACCGAGGTGCTGGGGTTCGTGAAGAAGACCGAGATCCCGATGGGCGAGGTGAGCTGGCTGACGGTCGTGTCGCCGGAGGACGAGAACGGGACGGAGCTGGTCCTCGAACCGGCCGGCCATCCGGCGGTGAAGCCGTTCAGGGATGCCCTCGTCAAGGACGGCATTCCTTTCACTTCGTTTGCCGTCGAAGACGTCAACAGCGAATTCGAGCGACTTCGGGCCCTGGGAGTGACGTTCACGCAGGAGCCGACCGACATGGGGCCGGTGACCGTGGCCACGTTCGACGACACCTGCGGCAACCTGATCCAGATCGCCCACCAGAAGTAGACCGACCCTGGCCGCGGCGAACCCGCCGCGACCAGGGGGGCGTCAGCGGCCGAACTTGAGGACGAGCGCGTCCTTGAATCCCTTGGTGCTGAGGTGGCCGCCGACGGCCCAGACGCTGGTGGTGCCGGGGATCCGCGCGAAGGCGGGGAGCACGAGCGGAAGTGACGAGCCGGGCACGCCCTTGATGGCGGGCTTCTTCCATTTTCCGCCGGTCAGTCGCAGCAGGCGCGTACTGGAACCGCTCAGCCAGAGTCCCTTGGCCCCGTCAGAGCTGATCGCGAAGAAACCGGTGCCGGGGGCCTTGTACTTCTTCCACGCCTTGCCGTTCCAGTGCAGCAGCAGCGACCGGCCGGCCGCCGTGCTGCCCGCCGCCCACACGTTCTTGGGGCCCACAATCGCGACACTCTCGAGGTAGCCGGTGCCCGACGGGAGCTTGGCCGCCTGCCATTTCCTGCCGGTCCAGCGCGCCAGACTGGGTCGGACCGTCCCGCCGGTCGTCGACATGCGGGCACCGGCCGCCCAGATCTGGCCACCGGCGGCCTGGGCGCGGGTGACCGGGAACCCGACCTGGACCGTGGACCACTTGGTGCCGTTGAAGTGCCCGGCGATGCCCTGATAGGTGAAGTACCAGACGTCCTTGGGGCCCCGTACGACCAGCGCGGACACGGCCAGGCCGCTCGGGAGTACGGCCGGACTGCCCCATGTGCTGCCGTTCCAGCGCGCGACATAACCCACCGAACCGAGCTCGGGGTCCTGTTTCGTCCCGGCGATCCACAGGTTGGCGGACGACGACCCGGCCAGGGCACGGGTGCTCCCGGTCCTGAGGTAGGGGCTGAGCGGTACGGACTTCCAGTGCCCGTTCACCCGCCGCACCACCTGGGTGGTGTCGCCGTTCGTGCCCCACGCCCAGGCCTGGGTGCGGGAGAACGCCACGACGTCGAACAGTTCGATGCCTTTGGCCTTGGCGGTCACCCGCCAGCCCGGCGCGGAGGCTGCCTGAGCCGAGCTGGGAAGGGCGAGGAGGAGCGCGGCGGCAAGCGCGCCCGCGGAGATCAGGTTCTTCTGCACCCCGAGATGATGGCAGGCCGCGACCTCGCAGACCAGTGCGGATAATTTCTTGAGAACCCACTACTTTATGCGACGCTCCGAGCGCATCCTGCAACCATGGAGACAGGTTCGTGGGCGGTGCCGGTTCCCCTCGGATACGAGGTCCGTGGCTGGGTGGTGGAGCGGCCGCTGGCCACCGGCAGTTGGGGCAGCGTCTACGCGGTGTGCCGTGACGGCACGGAACGGGCCGCGGTGAAGTTCCTGCCGACCGGGACCGTGTCGCCGCGCCAGCTCAACCACCTGGCCGCGATGGCCGGCCGGGAGGTCCGGTCGCACAGCGAGCTCGTCCACCCGCGGCTGATCGGGCTGACGGAGACCTTCACCCTCGACGACCCGGACAGTCCCGGGCTGGACGGCGCGACGGTCATCGTGATGGAGCTCGCGGAACGTGCCGTCGCCGAGCTCGTCGCGCCCGGCCGGCAGGTCCCGGGCGCGGCGGGGATCATCACCCAGATCTGCGAGGGACTCGCGCACATGCACGCCGAGGGCTGGCTGCACGGGGACCTGAAACCCAGCAACGTGCTGCTGATGGCCGACGGCTCGGTGCGGCTCGCCGACTTCGGGCTGACGACCGAGCTGGACGGCACCCACGCCTACCTGCCCCGGGCCGGCTCGCTCGACTACCTCGCCCCCGAGCGGCGCGAGGAGAAGCTCACCGACAAGGGGATCGCGGTCCGCGCGTCGGCCGACATCTGGGCGCTGGGCATCACCGCCTGCGAGATCCTCACCGGCTGCCTTCCCTTTCCCGGCGGCACCTGGCGGGCCCGGGCCGCCGCGGCCGCCGACTATGTGGAGGGGCGGGCGCCGCTGGTCCTGGACCCTCGGCTGCCCGACGGATGGCGGGACTGGATCACCGACTGCCTGGCCCCCACGCACGCCGCGCGCGGCAGGCACAGCGCCGCGTCACTGCTGGCGCGGGCCCGCGACCTCACGGCGGGGAGGTCGCTGCACAGGTGGTCGTGGCGCAGGTGGTCGCGCCGTCGGCGGATCGCGGTCACGGCGGGAGCTGCCGTCGTGGCGGTGACGGCCGGGATCGGCGTCCCCGTCGCGACCGCGCCGCCCGCCGACCCGACCGGTCGGTGGCTGCGCACCGACAGCGACGTTCCCCGCGAGTACCGCCAGACGATCGTGCAGGCCGCGACGCGGTACTGCCTGAACCCGCTGATCACCCCCGCCCTGGTCGCGGCCATGCTGAAGGCCGAGAGCGGATTTGATCCGAACCTGTCCGACCCGGCCAACACCGAGTACGGGATCGCCCGCTGGACGCCGTCGGTCCTGCAGTACTACCTGCCGGCCGGGCAGATCGGCATCGTCCTGTCGCCGCCGCTGGACCCGCAGGAGTCGATTCGCGCGCTCGGCCGGTTCCTGTGCAAATGGGCGCCGGACCTGGAGGCCAGACACGTCCCCGGCGATCACCGGCTCAGCCTGGCAGCCGCCTACCGCTCGTCGGTGGACAGCGTCGTCAAGGCCGGCGGGGTCCCGCCGCGGTGGCGGCCGTACACCACCCGGGTGCGCACTTATTTGGACGACTACCGGCCGCGCTGACGGCGTGGCAGCAGCGCCAGGTGGTCGGCACGGACCAGGTCGAAGCGCAGCGCGAGCGCGACCAGCGCGGACCGCTGCCAGTCCGCTCGCCCGCCCCCCGGCTCGCGCACCCGCAGCTTCTCGCGGGCCAGGTAGTCGATGTGGAAACCGATCGAGAAACGGGTGAACGTCCCCGGCGGGAGCCGCTCCAGCAGTTGCGGCACCGTCGGGATCACCGGGGAGGCCGGGTCGCGCAGCCGGGGCTCGCACAGCGCCACCAGCAGCAGGAAGTACTTCGCGGTCTCATCCATCGGGTAGGCGGCCACCGTCTCGGCCCCCGCCAGGACCACCCCCGCCTCGACCTCGGCGAAGGCGTGCTCGGGGGCGAACACCAGGAACGAGACGGGCCCCCGCTCACCCGACAGCACGACCCTGGCGAACTCGAACGGGACCGGCGCGCCGATCCGCCGCGGCGGGACCTTCACGTGCTCGCCGCCTCCCTCGGGGTTGTCCACGACGAACGTGGTGGCCGGGCTCAGGTTCGAGATCGTCCAGTAGT
>JBDSTJ010000619.1:0-6366 GCA_039928335.1 Streptosporangiaceae bacterium
GACCGGGGCGGCGTGCGCGCGGTCCCGGAGCGCCTGGATCCGTCGGCTCGGGCCGTCACGCTCCGCCACAAGGTCGGCGAGCTCCTCGACCTTCAGGCCGCGGGCCGGGTCATAGGCGCGCTCCTGCTCGTCGGCGCACGCCTCGGCCAGCTCCAGCAGTTCGCCGGACGGCAGCCTCTCTTCGGGGGCCACCGGGCGGTCGGCCAGCGCCCCGGCGGCCTCCTTCGCGGTCGGCCGGAGCGCCGGGTCCTTGGCGAGGCAACTCGCGAACAGGGCCTTGAGCGGCTCGGCGATGCCGGTGAGCTGAGGTTTCGTCATGAGTACTGCCCGCCCCTCGGCCGGGAACGGCCGTTGGCCGGTCCCGGCCTCGACCATGACGCACGCCCAGGAGAAAAGGTCAGAGCGCAGGTCGCCGGGTCCGCCCCGGGCCTGCTCCGGCGACAGGTACGGGCCCTGGGCCGGAACATCGACCAGCGCAAGACCGAACCCGATGAGCCGGATCCGGTCCTCGGCGATCAGCACCTTGGACGGTTTGAGGTCCCCGTGCGCGAGGCCCGCCCCGTGCGCGGCCGCCAGCGCGTCCATCGTCTGGCCGCACGTCCGGCGCAGCTCGGCCTCCTCCAGGGTCCCCTGCCGGCCGAGCCGGGCCGCGAGGGTCTCGCCGTGCGCGTACTCGCCGACCAGATACGGCCTGCCCAGGTCGTCGCCCGCGTCGAGCAGCCCGGTGGGCGCGGCCTGGAAGGCCTTCAGTTCGGCGGCGTGGCCGGGCCGGAACCGGGTGCCCTCGGCGAAGAGCCGGACGGCCACCTGCCGGCCGGACTGGTCCTGGCCGAGGAACACCCGGGCGTGGCCGCCCGCGCCGAGCAGTTCGACCAGCCGGTAGGAGCCGGCATAGGTGGGATCATCGGCGGCCAGTGGCTCCAGCAAGTCAGCTCCCGGGGGGTCAGGGCATTCTGTACCTTCTATCCCCGGCCCGTTTCGCTCCATGCGGGCGGGCGATGCCTGATGATGTCAGCAGAATCCCGACTGCACGGAGGTTCAGTGACCGAGCGGGCTGAGATCAGAGCGCTCGACGGCAACGACCCGTACGAGCTGCTCGGGGTCGCGCGGGACGCGTCCGCGGCACAGATCGGTCAGGCGTTCAAGGACCAGATCAAGATCTGGCACCCGGACCGCTGCCCGACCGACGAGGCCAGGGCCGCCGCCGCGGAGCGCACCCGGCTGCTGAGCTCCGCGCGCACGGTCCTGCTGAACCACCGCGACCTGTACGACGCGCCCACGGTGCACCGGCCCGTCCCGCCAGCACCAGCACCACCGGCACCGCCAGCAGCCCAGCCGACGACTGGAAGAAGACCCGGCCTGCTGCGCAGGGGCCTCGCGATCGGTTGCCTCGGCTACCTGGTGATCGCCGCCCTGTACTTCCTCCTGCGCCCCGGCGCCCCCGAGGACGGCGGCGCCACCCTCACCCCGCGGGCCGCGGTCCCGCACGCGTTCGCGGGCGTCTGGACCGGCGAGGTGCGGCAGGCCGACGGGCCGCCGCTCACGGTGCGGCTGTCCCTCCCCGAAGGGTTCAAGATCGGCGTCGACCAGTCCGTCGCCTGCGGCGGGAACCTCGTCCCGATGGCCTTCGAGGCCGGCACGCTCACGTTGGCCAAGAGTGTGACTGCCAGGGGCTGCGCCGCCGCCACGGTCATCCTCACCCTGCTCCCGGACGGTCGCCTGTCGCTGCGCTACGCCGGCGGCGCCGGTTCCGACCCGCCCGCGGCCACCCTCGACCGGGGATGAGGCTGATGGACGACAACGCAGGTACAGTGATCTTCAGACCCGTATTCCCCCCGGAGGCGACGTCCGTGCCGTCTTTTCCCGTGGTCCCGTCCGGCCAGGGCCCCCTCGACCAGCAGGGCGGCCGCGAGGTCGCGCGCCCCTCCGCACCCCGCCTCCACCAGGCCGGCAAGATGGGGCTCAGCGAGGGCGCGCCCCTCCGTGACGAGCTCTGGGCGCGGATCAGTCCGGCAGTCCAGGGCAGACTGACCGGGCACGCGGGCACCGTCATCGAGTGGTTCGCCGACGAGGACACCTCCGACCCCGGCCGGCGCCCGTTCGCCGTGCTCTACGGCGACCGGGGTCTCGCCTTCGCCGAACCCCGCCTCAACACCGAGCACCGCCCGGTCTATGCGATCTCGCGCTACGAACTCGACCCGGCGTCCTACAAGCGCTTCGACCTCGACCACCGCCCGCCGCCCACCGCCGCGCCACGCTGGACGGGTCCGGCCACGCCCTCGGCGGGTCCGCCGGCCCCTGACATCGCCCTCAACCAGAACGCCAAGAACGTGCTCGGCAACCTCCCGGCCAAAGCCCAGGAACTGCTGCAGGCGCCGTTCCTCGGCGGCGAGCCGGTGCGCGACTGCAACTGGTACTACCTGGGCCATCCGCACCACCTCACCATGTTCTTCTTCTTCATCGCGGGCCCGCGCTCCGTCACCGCCGCGACCGGAACGAAGCTCATCCCGGTGGGTCACACCGACGCGACCGCACACTGGTCGCTGCGGTGCCACCGGACCTCGGTGGTCCGCCGCGTCGGGCGGTGAACCCATGACCCGCGAGATCCGGGCGCTGGGTGGGAACGACCCCTACGCACTGCTCGGCGTCGCCAGGGACGCCTCGGCCGCGACGATCGGCCGGGCCTTCAAGGAACAGATCAAGATCTGGCACCCGGACCTGTACCGCACCACCAAGGCCAGAACCGCCGCCGAAGAACGCACCCGGCTGCTCAACTCCGCCCGCGTGGTGCTGCTGACCCAGCGGGCACACTACGACGCGGGGCAGCGGGACTCCGAAGCCCAGGCCGAGGACGTGCCGACTGAGGACGTACCGGCCGACCCGTGGGACGACATCCCGAGGAGCTCCTACGACCCCTGGGAGGACGTTCAGCCGTCTCCTGCTCCACCTCCACCTCCACCTCCGCCGACTGCTCCGTACGTTCCGTACGTTCCGTACGTTCCGTATGTTCCGCCGCAGAGGTGGGAGGCCCCGCCACCCCCGCCTGTGTTCTTCCCCGGTCCCCCGCCGTACACCATGCGACCGGTGAACCCGCGCAGAGTGGTGCTCGGCGCGTTCGCCTTCGGCTGCGGCGGCCTGATCCTGCTGGCCATGCTCGTGATCACCCTGGTCCTGTCCGGCAGCACCCGCGAGCCCGTCCCCGACGCGCGGGCCTCGGTTCCGGCCGGGTTCGCGGGCGCGTGGACCGGTGAGGTGAAGGAGAAGGGCCGCGCCCCCTGGAAGATCCGGATCACCCTGGGCAAGGGCTGGCAGAACGGCAGCGACAAGTACCTGACGAACATCAGGTGTGGTGGTCCTCTCGTCCCGCAGACCGTCCGTTCCGGTCGGCTCACCGTCCGGGAGCACCTCCAGGAGTCCGACGGCTGCGTCCAGGAGACTCTCGTGCTCACCCTCCGCAAGGACGGCAGGCTCGGGCTGAAGTTCACCGGCGACCGCCGGACGGCCGTGCTGACCCGGGAGAAGGGCAGCTGACTCAGGGCGCCGTGGTGTGCGAGCGGGCCGGCGACGGCTCGAACGGGACCTCCGCGTCCCGGTCGAGCTCCAGCGCCACCGCCACCACGTCGGCGTAGGGGACGGTATCGGCCCGGTGCAACCGCTCCGACACCAGTTGGTCCGACACCAGCTGCCACAGCAGCGGCGTGTTCATCGGCTCAAGCCGGTCGTACCGTTCTCTCAGGTGCTCGAACGTCGCGGTGCTCGTCGTCGGCCGGGTGAGCAGCTCCGCGTACCGCACCAGCGTGCGCCGGTCCTCCGCGCGCAGCCTGATGATCGGCGACCCGCCCAGGAACGCCACCGCGCAGGACCTGACCGCCTGGGGTCCGTCCTCGGCCAGCAGCACGATGTCGGCGATCCGGGTGAGCCCGCGCCGGTCGAGCCTGCGCCCGTACTCGGCGAGGAACCGCCGGGTGCTCTCGGTGTTGGCCAGCGACGGCAGCCCGCGGATCAGGTCCACCCGCAGGTCCCGCACGGTCTGCTCGGACAGGCCCCAGCGCGACAGCTCCTCCATGAGCGGGATGACGAAGCGCAGGAACCACCTGATCCGCTCCACGGTGTCCTCGGGCAGTACCGCACTCTTGATCAGGAAGTGGCGGAGGGTCGCCTGGTACCGCGCCGAGCCGAGCTCGTTGCAGTAGGCGATCACGATCGAGTCCGCCTCGGGGTCGAGGACGAGCGCCTCCCTGATCTTGACCGGGTCGAGGGTCAGCAGCAGCGCCTGCAGATGGCTGTGCCGCACCTGCGGATCGTCCTTGGCCAGCCCGAACGCCCGGTAGGGCGCGGCCGGCACCGGGTCCCCCTCCTCCTGCGGCGTCACTTTGAACAGGTGCCGGACATAGGCGATCGTGACCTGCTCGTCCTCGGGCGCGAGCCGGTGGGCCTCGACCACCCGCTCGTCTGCCAGGTCGGCGAGGGCGTGCGCGTACGCCAGCCTGACCTCGGCCCGCTCCGGCTCCTGCCGGTAGGCCTGCGCCAACCGGTCGAACGAGTCGAGCCCGGCCCGCAACCGCTCGATCCCCTCGGTGTAGGCCGCGTTGCCGTCGATCTCCGGATAGTCCGGCACCCGGAGCGCCCGCAGCACCTGCCGCGCGGTCGGCCGCCGGTTCTGGTTGGTCGCCACGCACCGTCCGACCAGGGTGCGGAGCGGCTCGGGCAGCACCGAACGCCGCCCCATGTGCACCCCCGTGGCCGCGTACACCACGGTCCTGGCCCATCCCCACATGTCGGTCCGGTGATCGGCGATGCCCCACCCCGTGTACTGCTCGGGCGCACGGTAGGCGGGCGTCCCCGACTCGGCCGGGTCCACGGTGTCGTGCTGGCGGGCGATGCCGAAGTCGATGGTCCGCAGCCCGTGGTACTCGGTGACGAGCACGTTGCTGGGCTTCAGGTCCCGGTGCACCAGCCCGGTGTCGTCGATCGCGGCGACGATCGTCGCCAGCTCCGCCGCGAAGGCCGGTAGCGCCCGGCCGGACATGACCCCGTGCAGCCGTACGTGATCGTCCAGCGTGAGGCTGTCCGGAAAGTACCTGGAGACCAGATAAGGCGGGTTGTGATCGAAGTCAAAGTCGAGCGGTTCGGCCACGTATGCGGGTGCGACCCGGCGCAGGTTCCGCACTTCTTTGACGAACAAGGCACGCTGCGCATCGGTCACCCGCAGCAGCGCCTTGATGGCGACAGGCCGACCGTCGGCACGCCTGGCCAGGAACACCTCACCGAACCCGCCGATGCCGAGCGTGGTTATGATCCGATACGTTCCGAGCCACGCCGCCGACAGTGCCATCTAAACCTCAATTCGAGATCTTTTTGGTATTGTGCCCACACTCCCGTAGCGGGCGGGCCGAAATAACAAAAATCTTCTCGGTGTGACCGAAGGTGGGGATGAATACCCACCCTCTTCTTACAAGTGTCAGAACCCAGACAAATCGGCCAAGGTGGGACACGCTCCGTAGTCACGATCTTGGCTGATGTGGGTTGAGCGTCTATAACGCTTGCGTCCAAGGGGTTTCCGGGGGTTTGACGGATCAGTAAGCTCCCGTGATGCAATATCCCGCGACGCAGGATTGAGCAGGAGCACGAGATGAGCAGTCGGGTCCACCGCTTCAGGAGCGGATCCACGCTGCACTCAACCCCGCTGACCTGCCTGATCACCGCCGCGCTCGTGACCCTCACCGCCTGCGGCAACAACCCCCCCAAGAACTCAGGCTCCTTCAACCCGGCCGGCACCACAGCCCCGGGCTCCGCCCCGCCCAGCGCCCTCGCGACCGGACAGCCGACGACGAGCATCGCCGAGATCGACAAGACGGTGCTGGCGCGTTATCGCGAGTACCAGGACACGTACAAGAAGGTCTACGCCGACGGCGATCCCGCGCCGCTCACCGACATCGCGATCGATCCCCTCCTCGGGATCATCACCAAAGACGTCGAAGCCGTGAAACGCCAGGGCAGAATCTGGCGCTTCACCAACCTGCTCAACCCGAAGATCAAGAATCGATCGAAGGACCTGAAGTCCGTCGTGGTCATCGACTGCGTGCGCACTCTCGGCGCCTACGTGTTCTCTGCCAAGACCGGCAAACGCCTCCCCGGCGGCGGTCGTGGCGGCACCTACGTCTACCAGGCACGTTTCCGGTATGACGGGGTCACCTGGAAGATCGCCGAGGCGCAGAAGGGCAAAAAATGCTGAATCCCGACCACCGGCTTCCGTCAGTCGGCTCCGCCAGACCAGAACTCAGGCGAAGGCTCTCGCTGCTCACCGTGACGGCCATGCTCGCCAGCACCATCGTTTCAGGCTTCGTCATCCTCCCGCACCCTGCC
>JBDSTJ010000620.1:0-7583 GCA_039928335.1 Streptosporangiaceae bacterium
ACCGCGTAGTGGAAGGACCACATAGAGAGATCTTCGGTGGGGGCTCGGCGATCAGGCAGTTCAGTCCATGGGGACCTGCCGACCTCAGGCGCGGGCGACCATGACGGGACACGGTGCGTACTCGACCATCGCCTGACTGACCGAGCCGAGGCGCAGGTCGGGGATACCGCCCTGTCCTCTTCGTCCGACGACCAGGAGGGCTGCGCCGTGAGCCGCACCGAGCAATGCCTGGCGGGGCGGTTCGGCCGACAGCCTGGTGTGGACGTTCATGGAGGAGTACTTCGCACACCATGGCGCCGCCTGGGTCTGGAGCCGTGATCCGGCGGCGCGCTGGAGTTCGTCGGCGGGTTCCTCCCCCGCCGCGGCGTGCACGACTTCGACCTCGAGACGGTGGAGCACCGCCTCCTCGAAGGCAAGGGCGAGCGCGGCGTCGGAGTCAGCGGACCCGTCGACTCCGACCACGATCCGCCCGGACTTCTGGCCGGTCCCCCGGACGATCACCGTCGGGCAGGGCGCGCGGCCCGCGATCTCCAGTGCCGTGGACCCTGCGGGGAGTCCCTCCGAGCCCCGCTGGCCGTGCGAGCCGACGACGATCAGGTCTGATCCTGAGGCCTCCTGAAGCAGGACCGTAGCCCCTGCTCCGCTGCTCAGCACCTTGCGGATCTTGACCTGCGGTCCGAGGTTCTCAGCGGCGAGGACGCCCTGGTCCAGGACATGCCCGGCCATTCTGCGTGCGACGTCGATCGACCACTCGTGCACCGGGTCGAAAGCGTACGGCCAGTGCCAGGCATGGCAGATCGTCAGATCCACCTTTCTGAGCCTGCATTCGCTGACCGCCCAGTGAAGGGCTCGTTCGCCGGACTGAGAGCCGTCGTAACCCACGAGCACCTGGGACATGATCTTCTCCTTCGTGGATGGGGAGTCGGCCGATAGTGGCGAGGGGCTTCCTCTTCTCCAGTTCAACTCGCCGGACAGGCCCGACACCAGAGACGTAAGTCCCGGATAGCAGGGCCGCTGTGCTCTGCGATCCACCGCTCGTGCCGGACCCCAGATGATCTCTTGCGATAGTTGGCAATTGATAAACTCTGATATCCTGGGGATGCGAGGCCCTGACATGGAGCCGGGCCGGAGAGGCCGTCATGGGTGACATGGCCATGAACATACGGAGACGAGTAGGGCTGGCTCGGCGAAATCTGAGGAGTGCCCGCACGGACGACGACGACTACGGCGTGACCGTGTTCTCCTCGGAGCTGGAGGGTCTGCTTCGCCGGGCATCCGAGCATGACATCGACCTCGCCGAGATCGCGGTACGGGCAGAGGTTCCAGTCGGCCCCGGGGACGGACTCCGCCGGCCCGGCGGTGACCAGGACGGGACGGGCTGATCATCGGGGAGGATGGGGGCGTGGACAAGGCGACAAAGAAGGCAACCGCAGTGAGCACGCCCCTCTACCAGCTGAAGGCGGAGTTCTTCAAGACGCTGGGACACCCCGCCCGGATCAGGGTGCTGGAGCTCCTGAGCGAGCGCGAACACGCGGTGGCCGAGATGCTGCCCGAGGTGGGGATCGAGGCCGCACACCTGTCCCAGCAGCTCGCGGTGCTGCGCCGGGCGAACCTGGTGGTGGCCCGCAAGGAGGGCAGCACCGTCTACTACACGCTGACCAGCCCGCAGGTCACGGAGTTGCTCACCATCGCCCGGCAGATCCTGACCGGGGTACTCACCGGGCAGGCCGAACTGCTTGAGGATCTACGTGCGAGCACCGGCGGACGCTGAGCAAGGTCCCTGATCTCGGTCCCGTTCTCACCCGAACCCTCACCTCCTGCACAGTTGCCTTCTCGTGCAATTGCCTACCTGCTGATCTGCTGATATCCATTGAACACCTACCGGAATCGTGGACCGTTGTGCCGATACCGTCCGATCAGACGAATGCTGGAGCCGCGGCGAAGACGGCGGCCCTCGCGTGAACGCCCCAGCCGTCCTCAAGCGCCTCCTCGATCTGATGCCCGACCGCGCGGACTGGCATCCCGCGCGCCGCAACCCCGGCCGGGACCTTCTCGCCGGGCTGATCGTCGCCGTCGTCGCGCTTCCGCTCGCCCTCGCCTTCGGGGTCAGCTCCGGCCTGGGCGCCCAGGCCGGGCTGGTCACAGCGATCATCGCCGGTACCCTCGCCGCGGTGTTCGGCGGCAGCAACCTGCAGGTATCCGGTCCGACCGGCGCGATGACCGTCGTCCTGGTCCCGATCGTCGCCCACTACGGCACCGGCGGCGTCCTCATGGTCGGCCTCATGGCCGGCTTGGTCCTCATCATCGCTGCCACCCTGCGGACCGGCCGGTACGCCCGCTACCTGCCCACACCTGTGATCGAAGGCTTCACCGCCGGCATCGCCGTGGTGATCGCACTGCAACAGGTTCCCGCCGCTCTCGGCGTCAGCAACGCCCACGGCGACAAGGTCTGGAAGGTCGCCGCTGACGCTGTCTCCCGTTGGGCGACCCACCCTCACGTCGCGCCCGTGGTGATGGCCCTGGCCGTGGCCGCCCTCATGCTGGCCGGTGCCAGGATCCGGCCCGCCGTCCCTTTCTCCCTGGTCGGGATCGTCGGCGCCACCCTGGTCGGCGCCGTCACTCCGTTCGACCTGGCCCGGATCGGAACGCTCCCGGCCGGGCTACCCGCCCCCACTCTCGGCTTCATCGACACCGGATCACTCATCGCGCTGGTCCCCTCGGCGTTGGCCGTGGCCGCCCTGGCCGCGCTGGAGAGCCTGCTGTGCGCGAGCGTCGCCGACGGCATGAGCGTCGGGGAGCACCACGACCCCGACCGGGAACTGTTCGGTCAGGGCATCGCCAACCTCGTCGTTCCGCTGTTCGGCGGCGTCCCGGCGACCGCGGCGATCGCCAGGACCGCTGTGAACGTCCGTGCCGGCGGCCGTTCACGGCTGGCGGCCCTCACCCATGCGGCGGTCCTGGCGATCATCGTGTTCGCCGCCGCCGGCCTGGTCGAGCAGATCCCCCTCGCCGCGCTCGCCGGAGTCCTGCTCGCCACCACCATCCGGATGGTCGAGGTCGGATCCCTGCGCGCCATCGCCCGCTCCACCCGCGGCGACGCCATCGTCCTGATCCTCACCTTCACCGTCACCGTCGTCTTCGACCTCGTCACCGCGGTCGCCGTCGGCATCGGTGTCGCGGTCATCCTGGCCCTGCGGACCATCTCCCGGACCACCCAGCTCGAACAGGTCCCCCTCGACTCGGGCGACCACACCCAGGAAGAACAGCGCCTTCTCGCCGAGCACATCGTCGCCTACCGATTCGACGGGCCCCTGTTCTTCGCCGCCGCCCACCGCTTCCTTCTCGAGCTCACCGAGATCACCGACGTCCGCGTCGTCATCCTGCGCATGTCCCGGGTCACCACCCTCGACGCCACCGCCGCCCAGGTCCTCGGCGACGCCGTCACCCGCCTGGAACACCGCGGCATCACCGTGCTGCTGTCGGGCATCCACCCCCGGCACGACCAGGTCCTGGCCGCTCTCGGCATCGCCGACCACCTCCGCCAGGGCGGCCTGATCTTCCCCGCCACCCCGGCCGCCATCGCCCACGCCCACACCCTCATCGCCGCCCTGGCACACCCCGAGCACGCACCACCGGCAGCCTTGGCTGCGCCCTGACCGGCACCTCACGCCCCGAGCACGTCACGTGCCGTCAGAAGAACGCCGAACCCCGCCGCCCGACCGCCCTGATCTGCAGGTTCTGATCGAGAATGTAGGGACGGGGTGCAAGGGCGACAGGGGCGAAAGTCCCTCCTGTGCGGGAATTCACCGTGACGGGGTGCCCGAATGCGGGTGGCGTTGTTCACCCGGTGGGTGTTCTCCTGGGCGAGTGCCGGGCGTAGGCTGAATCCGACAGTGTTGTTTTCGTACCGTATCGGGCGCTTGAGCCACCCGGTGCCGGTGAACTTGTTGCTCCGGTCCTCGGCGACATTCACCCTGACCACCTGCATAGCAGGATCAAGGAGCACTGGATCATGGACCGGACATCCCGCGTTGCCTCGCCCACCGACCCTGGGCACCCTTCCGCGCTCTCACCGAGCCGATGACCCCACTGCCCGGGCCACCTCCAACCCAAGGCCGTACCGGGCTGAACGGGTCACCGGGATTGGCCGGTGCTGTCGACCCGTTCGTCCTTGTCCTGTCCCGGGACCACGAACGGATCGCCGCGGACCTCGGCGACGGCCTGATCCACCAGATGTTCGCCGTCAGCCTGGACCTGCACTCCGCGCTGGTCCTCATCAACCATCCGGACGCCACGGCGAGGGTCACTCGAGCGATCTGCGGACTCGACCAGGCGATCATCGATCTGCGCGGCACCATCTTCGACCTCCGCTCACCCCCACACGAACAGCCCGACCCACCGCCGGAGGACAGACTGGAACCTTCCAGGCACTGAACCGGCCCGAGGAGCCCGATGAGGAGGTCCTGCCGCTGCCCGCCTGGCGGGGAGTGGCGGGACCTCGGCGTTCCTGGCGGCAGGGCCACCACCAGATCAGGCGTTCCTTTGATCGCCCGAGTGTCCCGGCGATGCCGTCGTCGTCCCCGTCATCCGCCAAACGCGGCCAGGTCACGGGTGTGAGCCGGGGGCCTGCAGCCTGGTGCCCCGGCTGCGCCCTCAGCGTCGTTCATCGGCTCAGGCCGGCGAGAACCGAGCGAGCCTGTTCGGCGTGATCGGACAGGACCAGGACCTCGAACTTGCTGGGAACGGTGGCGCTGAGGGAGGTGAAGTCACGGCGTCCCGCGGTCATGGCATAGCCGACGGCGGCGAATCCGACACCGAACAGCAGGCCCCAGGTGAGACCGAACGTGAGAGCGCGCAGGAACGACGTGGCACCCAGGATGTTGATGAGCAGACCTACGAAGATTCCGAACCAGGCGCCGCTGGCCGCGCCGGACAGCAGCGCTCTGGGCCAGGTGAGCCGGCCGGTGATCTGCTCCACCATGCGCAGGTCAGTGCCGATGATCTGGGTTGTGGCCACCTGGAACTCATGGTCGGCGAGGTAGTCGACGACACGCTGGGCCTCCTCGTAGGTGGCGTAGGTCCCCAAGGACGTCTGCTCGCTCAGCGGAGGAGCCGAGAAGCCCCGTCCGCCGGATCTGACTGTGAGGTTCATGGTGCCTCCCGGCATCGTGGTGAGAGATTTCTGGTTTCAGTGGCGCGCGGTGATGTACTCGACGAGGTCGGCCAGCCGGTTGGTGTATCCCCACTCGTTGTCGTACCAGCCGAAGACCTTGACCAGATCGCCCTGGGCCTGGGTGAGCGAGGCGTCCAACACACAGGACGCGGCCTCACCGATGATGTCGCGGGAGACCAGCGGGTCGGTGGTGTACCGGATGACCCTGCCGAGGCTTCCGCCCGCTTCGAGGAACGCGGCGTTCACCTCTTCGGCCGTGACCGGCCGCTTCAGGACGCACGCGAGATCGACCAGCGATCCGTCCTCGACCGGGACCCGCAACGCCATTCCGCCGAACCGGCCCGCCAGCTCGGGGATGACCTCGCCGAGGGCCTTGGCGGCACCGGTGCTGGTGGGGATCATGTTCACCGCGGCGGTACGTCCGCGCCGCAGATCCTTGTGCGGGGAGTCCAGGACCACCTGGTCATTGGTGTAGCCGTGGATGGTCGTCAGATAGCCCTTGACGACACCGAACGTGTCGTTCAGCACCTTGACCATGGGAGCCACACAGTTCGTGGTGCACGAGGCGTTCGAGATCACGTCGTGCAGGGCCGGGTCGTAGGTCTCCTCGTTGACGCCGATCACAAGAGTGGCGTCCGCGTCCTTCCCCGGAGAGGAGAGAACGACCTTGCGCGCCCCGGACTTGAGGTGCATCGCGGCGTCCTCCCTGCGGCGGAACCGGCCCGTCGACTCGATGACGACATCGGTGCCGTAGGACCCCCAGTCGAGATCGGCGGGGTCGCGTTCCGACAGCACCGGAATCCGCCGGTCCGCGACGAGAAGATCTGAACCGTCGACCCCGACGTCGAATCCCAACGGCCCGTAGGTCGAGTCGTACTTCAGCAGGTACCCCAGGGTGGCGGGGTCGGCGATGTCGTTGACGGCCACGACCTGGTGGCCGCGGTCCAGCGCCGACCGCAGGTAGTTCCGGCCGATCCGGCCGAACCCATTGATTCCCACGCGGATGGTCATGAGTTCCTCCCCTATGCTCGGGTCTTTCGAGGTGTTCAGGAATCCGTTGGCAGGGCTTTGCCGAGGGGTCCTTCGGGTTCTGGTCCGCCCTGGTCCAGCCTGAACGGCGGATAGCTGTCGGTCATGAGCAGGACGTAGGCGGCCACCCGGGCGATCCAGCGGTTGATGCCCATGACGAAGGCGAAGACCCCCTCGAGGTAGCGGCCGGTGAACAGCAGGCCGACGCCGGCCACGAGGACGAGCGCTATCAGCAGACCCGGTCCGCTCCAGGTCCAGGAGCTCCCCTGGGAGCCGTTGCTGCCGGCGCCGACGAGGCCGCCGAGGAGCACGTAGTGCGGGATGGCGAGCAGCCACCACTTCACCAGGACCAGGCCCCGGGACAGCTGTTCGGGGTAGGCGATGTCAAGGCGCGCGGGATAGTCCGGCACGTCCTTCAGGGTGAAGGGCGGGTACCGGTCGGTGCCGAGTGCGTCGTAGCCGTAGAAGCCGACCCGCCACGTCCATCGGAGCACGCCGAGGTTGAAGTCGAAGATCGCTCGCGGATACCGGCCAGTGAACAGGATCACGACGCCCGCGACGACGGTGAGCACGATGAGCGCCAGCCACAGGAAGAACAGGACGACGTAGTGCGGGATGAGGAGCAGCCACTTCACGAGCCACAGCCAGCGCGACAACGGCGCGTCCAGCAGCGCCTCCACTCGCACCGGTCCAGGTCTTTCGAACATGGTGTTCAGCCCTTTCTGGATCAGTCACGGTCGAGCCGACGGGGTCTGCTGCTCGTTCGACGTCGTTCGCCGCGAGGCGGGTGACACGGTCCCGGTGGACTTCCAGGTTCGCCGGATGGACCTGGTACCGACCAGGGACGAAGGTCCCACGCAAGCCGGCCGAAGGTGTACAAGCCTGGTCGCAGCCGAGGAAACCGCTGATGCGGCGCGGGCTGCTGAACAGCCCTGATCACGCCGTCGCTGGCACTGGTCACGGCGCTGAGGGGAATGGCGACGCTCTTGTGGTCCCGTGGGCGAGCACCGCGGAACGTCCGGCTTCCAGCCGGGCGACGGGCACCCGGTAGGGCGAGCAGGAGACGTAGTCGAGGCCGGTGTCATGGAAGAAGCGGATGGAGTCGGGGTCGCCCCCGTGCTCGCCGCACACTCCGGTCTCCAGGGCCGGCCGGGCCGCCCGGCCGCGTTCGACCGCGATCCGGATCAGCTCGCCTACTCCCTCGGGGTCGACGGACTCGAACGGGGACACCGAGAACACCGCACGGTCCAGGTAGGCGGGAAAGAACGCGCTCTCCGCGTCGTCTCGGCTCATTCCCCAGGTGGTCTGGGTCAGGTCGTTGGTGCCGAAGGAGAAGAACTCGGCCCGGCGGGCGATCGCCCCGGCGGTCAGCGCGGCCCGC
>JBDSTJ010000621.1:0-3495 GCA_039928335.1 Streptosporangiaceae bacterium
CCCAGCGTGAGGTTGGGGACGAAGTGGTTGTCCATCACGTCGACGTGGACCCAGTCGGCGGCGGCCGAGATCGCAGCGACCTCCTCGGCGAGCCTGGCGAAGTCGGCGGACAGAATGCTCGGCGAAATCTGAATACCCATAGTGATCCCCAGCTTAGGACCGCAAACCGGTCCCGCCTCACCCGCCCGGGGGATCAGACGGGTGTCCGGGCTCCTCCCCGGGTGGCCAGGCCCATGCCGGTGAACACCTCGGGCGCGCCGGCCGTCGCCCACGACCCGGCCAGCAGGAACACCACGAACACCGGGACCGGATGGGAGCCGAACAGCACACCCGCCCCGTACAGGAACACGAAACCACCCAGGCCGACCGGCACCCGGGCCAGCCGCCTGCCCCAGGGCCCGCCGGCGTCGAACCCGCCCCTCGATGTGATCACCGACAGTCCCGCCAGGATCCCCGCCAGCATTCCGGTGCCGGCGGCCCCGTTGTTCAGCGACGGCCTGGGCACCCGGCCGCCCGATGCCCTGATCGCCTCGACCCAGGCCTCGGGCATCCGCCAGCCCTGCTGGGAATCCACCGCCAGGTCGACGCAGAAGAGCAGGACCAGCGGCACCAGCAGGGACAGCCCGAGCTGCACGGCCAGCCGCCGCGCCCGCCACCAGACGAGCACGGCCGGTCCGAGCACGAGGGCGGTCGCCAGCACCCCGCCGCCCAGCATCCAGCCGGCCAGCACCTGGGTCGGCGAGTGCACGTGCAGGAAGATCCGGGACAGCCCGATCCCGAGGCCGAGCACGCCGGCGGCCACCCACGCCCGGCGGGTCCCGGCCAACCGGGCCAGGGTGCCCCAGACCACGATCGAGTTCTGCGCGTGCCCGGACGGCATCCCATATCCCGCGATCGGCTCGGGCGTCCGGATGCCGGGATGGGTCCAGTACGGCCGGGGCGCGTGGAACAAGGTCTTGAGCAGCTCGTTGAGCACCCCGCTGAACGACAGCATGACCGCCAGCCGGGCCCCCCAGGCCGGGCTGACACACCAATACACGACCAGGATCATCGGCACATAGAGCACCGCACTTCCGACCAGGGAGAACGCCTGCCACACACCCGTCATGGCCGTCTCCTACCCGGTGCGGCGCAGCAGTGCCACGAACATCGCGTCGGTGCCGTGCCGGTGCGGCCAGAACTGGGCGTACGGGCCGACACCCAGCCCGGTCAGGGTCGGCGCGATGCCGGTGAGCACGTCCGGGGCGTCCAGGCGCTGGACGTCCTCGCGGCGGCGGAGCACGTCGTCGACCACGACCCGGGTCTCCGCGAGATGCGGCGAGCACGTCACATAGGCGACCACACCCCCGGGACGCACCGCCTCCAGCCCGGTCTCCAGCAGCCGGCGCTGGAGCGGCCCGAGCTGGCCCACGTTCTGCGGGGTGCGCCGCCAGCGTGCCTCCGGGCGGCGGCGCAGCGCGCCTAGCCCCGAACACGGGACGTCCACCAGGACCCGGTCGAAGGTTCCGGGCCGCCACGCGGGCGCGGTGCCGTCGACCACGGCCACCCCGGCGTGCTCGGTGACCACCCGGGTGATCAGGCCGACCCGGTGCGGCTGGACGTCACAGGCGAGCAGATGCGCGGACCGCTGCTCGGCCAACGCCGACAGCAGCGCGGCCTTGCCGCCGGGGCCCGCGCACAGGTCGAGCCAGAGCCGGTCCTGCCCGGCCACCGGCGTCTCGGCCAGGGCGAGCGCGACGAGCTGGCTGGCCTCGTCCTGCACGCCCGCGCTGCCGTCCCGGACCTGGGCGATCTCGCCCGGATCTCCTTCGGGCAGATAGGCGGCGTAGGGGGAGTAGGCCGCGGGGCCGGCCCCGATCGCGAGCAGGTCCTCGACCTCGGACCGGCCGGGACGGGCCACCAGGGTCACCCCCGGGCGCTCGTTGTCGGCGATCAGCAGGTCCTCGATCTCGTCCGGGCCGACGGCGTCGCGGAGCGCCGCGACGATCCACCTGGGGTGGCTGTGCACCACCGACAGCCGGCCGAGCTCGTCCTCGGGAGCGATGATCAGCAGCCAGGCCGGCAGGTCGCGGGTGGTGACCTTGCGCAGCACGGCGTTGGCGAACTTGGCCTGGCCCGGGCCGGCGACCGACCGGACCAGGTCGACCGTGGTGGACACCGCGGCATGCGAGGGGATCCGGGTGCGCAACAGCTGGTGGACGCCGAGCCTCAGCAGGTCCCGGAGCGGCGCGTCGATCTTGTCGACCGGGCGGTCGCTGCACAGGTTGAGGATCGCGTCATAGGTGCCGCGGCCGCGCAGCGTCCCGTAGGTCAGCTCGGTGGCGAGCGCCGCGTCCCGCCCGGTCAGCTGGCGTTCGCGCAGCATCTTGGGCAGCAGCAGGTTGGCGTAGGCGTCGCGGGACTCCACCGCGTGCAGCACGTCATAGGCGGTACGGCGGACCGAGTCGCCGGGGGCGCGGCGCTGGGCCTTGGGCGCGGGCCGCCGGTTGTCGTGGCCCCGGTTGCGGTGGCTGCTCTTGCGTCGGTTGCTGTCGGGCATCAGGCGAGCCGGTCCTCTTCGGTCAGGCGGATGCCGCGCACCCAGTCGACGGCGTTCATCCGCTTCTTTCCCCGGGGCTGCACCTCGCCGAGCCGCACCGCATGGGTGCCGGTCCCGGCCAGGACCTCCTTCTTGGACGATCTGATCTCACCGGGCGCGAGCGCGACACCGGCGGCCGGCCGGACCGGGCCGAGCTTCATCCGCTCGTCCCGGAAGGTCGTCCACGGGCCTGGCGCGGGCGTGCAGGCCCGGCAGAGCCGGTCCACCCGCATGGCCGGAGCGGTCCAGTCGACCCGGGCGGCCTCGACGGTGAGCTTGGCCGCGTGCGAGATGCCCTCCTCGGCCTGCGGGACGGCTTCGAGCATGCCCGCCTCGATACCGTGCATGGTGTCGACCAGCAGTTTGGCCCCGGCCTGCGACAGCCGCTCCAGCAGCGCCCCGGAAGTGTCGTCCGGCCGGATCGGCTCGGTCAGATGCCCGTAGACCGGCCCGGTGTCAAGCCCCTCCTCGATCAGGAAGGTCATCGCACCGGTGATCTCGTCGCCGGCCAGCACGGCCTGCTGCACCGGGGCGGCCCCGCGCCAGGCGGGTAGCAGCGAGAAGTGCAGGTTGACCCAACCGTGCGCGGGGATCCCCAGGGCGGCCGGGCGCAGGATCGCGCCGTAGGCCACGACCGGGCAGCACTCGGGCCCGATCTCCCTCAGCCGTTCGAGGAAGGCGGGGTCGCTCGCCCTGGCGGGCTTGAGCACCTCGATGCCGTTCTCCTGCGCGACCTCGGCGACCGGGCTGGCGACGACCCTGCGGCCCCGCCCCGCCTGGGCGTCCGGCCGGGTGACCACCGCCGCGACCTCGTGGCCGGACTCGAGCAGGGCGCGCAGCGGCGGGACCGCGACCTCGGGCGTGCCCGCGAAGACCAGTCGCATCTAGGTAGCCCGCCCGAACGTCCGGTGCGGGGA
>JBDSTJ010000622.1:0-5187 GCA_039928335.1 Streptosporangiaceae bacterium
GCGCCGGCGTTGATGGCCTCGCCCTGGGGCTTGAAGATGCCGCCGTTGGCCGCGAGCAGGTCGCCGCGCTCCATGCCGGCGGTGCGGGGCCGGGCGCCGACGAGCAGGGCCACGTTGGCGCCCGCGAAGCCGTCGGCGGGGTTGTCGAAGATGTCGATCCCGGCGAGCAGCGGGAACGCGGCGTCGTCGAGCTCCATCGCGGTGCCCTCGGCGGCCTTCACCGCCTGCGGAATCTCCAGCAGGCGCAGCCTGACCGGCACGTCGGCGCCCAGCAGCTGGCCGGACGCGATGCGGAACAGCAGCGCATAACCGATCTGGCCGGCCGCGCCGGTCACGGTGACGTTCACGGGAGTGCGGGTCATTGCGTTCTCTCCTGCGGTGCCGAGACGGTGTGGGGCGGGATCTCTTGGTATCGAGATACTCCATCGGCCAGGTTATCGCGGCCGCGCCGCTCAGGATCCGGCAGGTCACGGAAAAGGCCGCCCCGGGGTCGCCGGGACGGCCTTTTCGGATCAGACGATGTGCGGCGGATCACACCTTCTCGCTGATCGCCTTCTGCAGGTTCACGTCGATGGCGTGCAGGAACTCCTGCGTGGTCAGCCACGGGGCGTCCGGGCCGACGAGCAGCGCGAGGTCCTTGGTCATCTGGCCGGCCTCGACGGTCTCGACACAGACGCGCTCGAGGGTCTCGGCGAACTCGGTGACGGCCGGGGTGCCGTCGAGCTTGCCGCGGTGGGCCAGGCCCCGGGTCCAGGCGAAGATCGACGCGATCGGGTTGGTCGAGGTCGGCTTGCCGGCCTGGTGCTGGCGGAAGTGCCGGGTGACGGTGCCGTGCGCGGCCTCGGCCTCGACGGTCCTGCCGTCGGGCGTCATCAGCACCGAGGTCATCAGGCCGAGCGAGCCGAAGCCCTGGGCCACGATGTCGGACTGGACGTCGCCGTCGTAGTTCTTGGTCGCCCAGACGAAGCCGCCCTCCCACTTGAGCGCCGCGGCGACCATGTCGTCGATCAGGCGGTGCTCGTAGGTGATGCCGGCCGCGTCGAACTCGGTCGTGAACTCGGCGTCGAAGATCTCGGCGAAGAGGTCCTTGAAGCGGCCGTCGTAGGCCTTGAGGATCGTGTTCTTGGTCGACATGTACAGCGGAAGCTCGCGGTCGAGGGCGTAGCGCATGGTGGCGCGCGCGAAGTCCCGGATCGAGTCGTCGTAGTTGTACATGCCCATGGCGACGCCGCCGCCGGTGAACTGCGCGACCTCGTACTGGACCGGCTCGCCGCCCTCGGGGGTGTAGGTCATGGTGACCACACCCGGGCCGGGGACGACGAAGTCGGTGGCGCGGTACTGGTCGCCGTGGGCGTGCCGGCCGATGATGATCGGCTTGATCCAGCCCGGGACCAGCTTGGGAACGTTGGAGACGACGATCGGCTCGCGGAAGACGACTCCGCCGAGAATGTTGCGGATCGTTCCGTTGGGGGAACGCCACATCTTCTTCAGGCCGAACTCTTCGACGCGTGCTTCGTCAGGCGTGATCGTCGCGCACTTGACGCCGACGCCGTACTGCTTGATCGCGTTGGCGGCGTCGATCGTGACCTGGTCGTCCGTGGCGTCACGGTTCTCCATGCCCAGGTCGTAGTACTTCAGCTCCACGTCCAGGTACGGCAGGATCAGCTGATCCTTGATGAACTGCCAGATGATCCGCGTCATCTCGTCGCCGTCGAGCTCGACGACGGGACCGTCTACTTTGATCTTGGGCATGGGGTGGCTGTCCCTTTCCTGCACCGGCCTGGTGTCCTTGTAAGGCTCACCGTGGAGGCTATCCGAGGAGGGCCAGAGGTCTAGACCGGACCCTCGCTTTTTGGCATTTTCCGATAATCCGGACTAACCGCGAGCCTGCCACGCCACCACGGCGAGGAACAGTCCGAGGCCGCCCATGGTGATCACATCGGTGGTCCGCTTGCGGGTGGCGAGCATCCCGACCTGGCTCTCCCGGAGTACGCCCCGGGCCAGCGCGCCGAACAGGATCGACGCCGAGATCACGTACGCGCCGGCCCGGAAGTTCGCGCCCTGCCAGGCCACCAGCAGTCCGGCCACGACTCCGGTGAGGACGAGGACGTAGGGGAGTTGGGCCAGCCGGCCCGGTACGTCGCCGAGCGGCGTGGGGCCGGTCCGCCGGCGGCCACGGACCTTCCTGGCGGGCTCTGTCACGTTCTCGAGTCTAACTCGCCGCTGTTCTACCCGCTGGTAGGTGGGTGTGGCCACGTCACGGCCGGGTAGCCCGATGGTCAGGGGTCAGTCACTTTAAGGGAGGGACCGCTGTGGAGGGGCCGTTCATACGGATCGAGGACAGTGGCGCAGTAGTGCCGCTCCGTCCCGACGTCACGACGGTCGGTCGAGGAAGGGGGGTGGACATCCGCCTGGAGGACGCGAGTGTCTCCCGCTTCCATGCCGAGCTGATCAGGCGCGGACCGTACGTCTATGTCGTCGACATGGGCCTGTCGCGCAACGGCACCAGGGTCAACGGAAGACCCATCGCTCGCAGGATACTCGAGGACGGAGACGTGATCAGCTTCGGGTCCGCCCGGGGCCGGCTCGGGGGCATCCCCCGGGAGGAGGTCGATCCGGAGGTCGAGCTCCGCCGGGCCGTGGCACCCGAACTCACCCGGCGCGAGGTCGACGTGCTGACGTCGCTGTGCCGGCCGGCGCTGTCGGACGAGGCGTTCGTCGCCCCGGCCACCGCGCGGGAGATCGCCACCGAGCTGGTCGTCACCGAGGCGGCCGTCAAGCAGCACCTGCTGCGGCTCTACCAGAAATTCCGGGTCCCCGAAGGGGCCAACCGGCGCACCCGCCTGGCCAACGAGGTCATCGCGATGGGCCTGGTCCGACCCCTTCCCCCCGTGCACGTACCGCAACAGCATCAGCGGACCCCGACCACGGGCCCGCCGACCGCGACGGCACCGGCCTCCCCGGTCCGCCGCACCGGGGTCGCCGCCACGGCGACGGCGACCCGGACCCCCGCCGCCAGGAGAGCGGGCTAGCCGGACCGGCAGCGGGGCCCGCAGCCGGCGGGCCCCGCTGGTCGTGCTCAGGCGGAGACTTCGGCGCGCTCCACGACGTTGGCGAGCAGCATGGCGCGGGTCATCGGGCCGACGCCGCCGGGGTTGGGGGCCACCCAGGCCGCCACTTCGGAGACGGCGAAGGACACGTCGCCGGCGAGCTTGCCGTCGACCCGGGAGACGCCCACGTCGAGGACGGCCGCACCGGGCTTGACCATGTCCGCGGTGATCAGGCCGGGCACGCCGGCGGCGGCGACGATGATGTCGGCGCGGCGGGTGTGCCGGACGAGGTCACGGGTGCCGGTGTGGCAGAGGGTGACGGTGCAGTTCTCCGAGCGGCGGGTCAGCACCAGGCCCAGCGGGCGGCCGACGGTCAGGCCACGGCCGACCACGACGACCTCGGCTCCGGCCAGCGGCACGTCATAGCGGCGCAGCAGCGCCACGATGCCCTTGGGCGTGCAGGGCAGCGGTCCCGGCTGCATCATCACCAGGCGGCCGAGGTTGATCGGGTGCAGGCCGTCGGCGTCCTTGGCCGGGTCGATCAGTTCGAGGACCCGTTGCTCGTCCAGGCCCCTGGGCAGCGGCAGCTGCACGATGTAGCCGGTGCAGGCCGGATCGGCGTTGAGCTCGGCAACGGCCTGCTCGACCTGTTCCTGGGTGGCGGTGGCGGGCAGGTCCCGGCGGATCGACTCGATGCCGACCTCGGCGCAGTCCCGGTGCTTCATCCCCACATAGGACCGGCTGCCGGGGTCGTCGCCGACCAGCACCGTCCCCAGCCCCACCGTGATCCCGCGCTCGCGCAGCGCGGCGACGCGCTGCTTGAGTTCGGATCGGATCTCCGCCGCAGTGGCCTTGCCGTCGAGAATCTGTGCGCTCACAGCAGGCATTGTCTCAGGGTCCCCGGGCACCCGCCGAATCGGGCCTCACTAGGCTCAGTCCATGACCTGGTTCGATCGCCCCGTGCTGGCGGACAGTCTCGTCCGCCTCGTGCCGCTCTCCCCCGACCATGCCGAGGGCCTGTTCGCGGCGGGGCACGATCCCGGAGTGTGGACCTGGCTGTCGGGGCCGCCGCCGGGGTCGGTGGAGGAGGTGCGGGCGGGCATCGTGGCGGCCCTGGCCCAGCCGGACCGGGCGGCGTGGACCCAGTTCGACGCCGCGGGCGTGATCGCCGGGACGACGTCGTACTACGACATCGATCCGGCCAACCGGGGCCTGTACATCGGGCACACCTGGCTCGGCACCGCCTGGCAGCGGACCGGGCTCAACACCCAGGCCAAGTCCCTGCTGGTCCGGCGGGCCTTCGAAGAACTGGGCGCGATCAGGGTCGGCTGGCACACCCATGCGCGCAACGCGCGGTCACGTGCGGCCATCGAGCGCCTGGGCGCGCGGTTCGAGGGCATCATGCGCAATCACAAAATCCTGCACAATGGCACGGTCCGGGACACCGCGCTCTATTCGATGACCGACACCGAATGGCCGGCCACACCCCTCAACACACGGGGTTCTGTGATCGATTAGTCCTCTTCCGGGGCCTGACGGAAGGCGATGAGCCTGGCGTCGGCGCGGCGCTGGCGCAGGGCCAGGACCCGGTCGGTCACGTGCCAGCTGGCGTTGGAGGCGAGGATCGCGGCGAGGACCCCGGCGATGATGCCGATCATCTCCCGGCCCTTAAAGATCGTTTCCGAGTTCTGCAGGACGAGCGTCATCAGATACTGCACTCGGGGCTCCTCGGAGGTTCGGGTGATTCTTTCGGGGGGCGCGGCCGAGACTACCAACGGATGCCAGCAAAAACGCCCATGATCCACCAAAACACCCCCGGACAATTTCTTGTCCGGGGGTGTCCGTGCGCAATTGATCTAGTGAAAGAAGTGTCGGGTTCCGGTGAAGTAGAGGCTCACTCCGGCCTTGTCGGCAGCGGCGATGACCTCCTCGTCACGGATCGAGCCACCCGGCTCGACGACGGCCGTGACCCCGGCGTCGATCAGGACCTGGAGGCCGTCGGCGAACGGGAAGAACGCGTCGGAGGCCCCCACCGAGCCGGCCGCACGCTCCCCGGCCCGGGACACCGCGAGACCCGCCGAGTCGACCCGGTTGACCTGGCCCATGCCCACGCCCACGGATGCGCCGGCGTGCGCCA
>JBDSTJ010000623.1:0-3725 GCA_039928335.1 Streptosporangiaceae bacterium
CGAGGTGCGGCAGCCTACTCAGGCATGGTTGATCACAACTACTGCCCCACCCTGCACTGTCGGCGTCGGGATGCGCATGCTGATCGGAACGAAGTTCCGGACGTCCTTTTGTGGGGCGTTAACAACAAGTCACGCAGATCGCGACATGAGCTGCTATCTGCCCTGATTAGGCCGTATCGTATCTGGATCTTGGGCAGACGGATACGGTACGTGGGTCGACGGGAACTGACGTGCGGGTGGGAGAACCTTGGCCAGGATGTCCAAGCCGGTCGTGCTGATAGCCGACCCCGGCGCGGCCATCGCGCTGCCTCCCGAGGTGTTCGACCCCGACCGGTTGCTGGCCGTGGCCCGGACCGGCCTGATGGACGCCGGCCCGCAGGAGGCCCTGGACGACCTCGCGGTGCTGGCCGTGTCGGTGACCGGCGCCTCGCGGGCGTCCATCACCCTGGTCGACGCGCACCTCTCCTACCGGCTGTCCGACGTCCGGATCCCGCAAGACCGCCCCGACCGCGAGGCAGAACCGGTCAAGAACGCGCCGCGGCAGGAACCCGCACTCGACAGTCCGGAACACGTCCTGATCGGGACCGGGCAGCCGCTCGTGTCGCCCGACGCCGTCCACGACCCGCGGATCGCCGAACTGGCCGGGGTGCGGGAGCAGGGGATCGGCGCGTGGGCGGGATACCCGATCCACGCCAAGTCCGGGCAGGTGCTGGGCGGGCTGAGCGTGGCCGACGACGTGGCCCGGCCGTGGACGGCGGTCCAGCTGCGAGGCCTGGCCACGCTGGCCCGGGCGGTGAGCGCCTCGATCGGGATGCACCAGGAACTCGACCTGGCCCAGCTGGAGATCACCAGGCTGGCGCTGTCCGGCGAGCGCTCGGCGGAACTGGCCCGCAACCTGCAGGACAGCCTGCTGCCGCCGGTGCTGATCTGCCCGCCCTGGCTGGACGCCGCGGCCGTGTACCTGCCGGCGACCAGCAACGGCGGCGGGGAGGTGCTCGGTGACTTCTTCGACCTGTTCCACACCCGCGACCAGTGGTGGTGCGCGGTCGTGGGCGACGTGTGCGGACACGGCCTGGAGGCCGCCAAGGTCACCGCCCTGGCCCGCTACACCATCCGGGCCGAGGCCACCCAGCACATCTTCCCGTCCCGGGTCCTGCACCGGCTCAACCAGGCGCTGCTACGGCAGAAGATCAGCGACCGGTTCCTCACCGCGGCGTGTGTGGCGATCCAGCCCGACCCGGCGGGCGTCCGCGGCAAGATCAGCCTCGGCGGGCACCCGCCCGCCCTGCTGCGCCGTGCCGACGGCACCGTCACCATGGTCGGCCGCAGTGGCGTCCTGCTGGGCGTCCTGGAGGATGTCGCGCCGACCACCGACAGCTTCCACCTGAACCCCGGCGACCTGCTCCTGCTGTACACCGACGGGGCGACCGAGGCCCGCAACCTCACCGGGAACCTCCTCTACGAGGAAGGCCTGGCAGACCTGCTGTCGAACGTCCGGACAGGCGACGCCGAACAGGTCCTCACCGGGATCCTGGACGCCCTGGCAGCCTTCACCGGTGCGCCCGCAGAGGCCAGCACCGGGTTCCGCACCGACGACGACACGGCCCTGCTCGTCCTGCGTGTTCCGGTCCGCTGAGATTCGCCGGCACCCGGCCGGCTGCTAGGATGCCGTACCTACTGATCCGTCCGATGAGCCTCGGCCCAGGTGCACAAAGTGATCTTCACGCACGACACCGAATGCGCTCTCGGCATCATGGTCGCCCTCGTCAACACCGGTGTGGACGTCACGGGGGAGGAACGACTGCCCGACCGGGCCGCGTTGCAGGACTTCGTCGACGTCTCCAGCATGAGCGACGTGCCCGGCATGGTCGAGGAGGACCTGCCGGTCGTCCAAGCATTGCGGACCCGGTTCCACGAAGTGTTCACCGCCGTCGACCCCGTGACCGCGGTGGGGCTCGTCAACGGGCTGATGAAGGGGGTGCGGGTCACCCCGCACCTGACCGACCACGACGACTACGACTGGCACGTGCACTTCTTCGCGCCCGGCACCCGGGTCGGGGAGCACCTGGCCGTCGAATGCGGGATGGCCCTGGCCTACGTGGTGGCCGCCGGCGAGCTGGACCGGTTGCGGACCTGCGCGGCCGACGACTGCGACCGGGTCCTGGTGGACCTGTCCCGCAACCGGTGCCGACGGTTCTGCGACAGCAAGACCTGCGGCAACAGGGCCCATGTCGCCGCTTACCGGGCCCGCCGCCGCAAGGCGGGCTAGCGGGTGAGATCCGTGACCCGGACGGGCGTGCCTCCCTCGGCGCGGATCGCGAAGGGTGCGATCGTCACAGACCGCCAGACAGGGGCATAGGCTGGGTTGAACCGGTGTGAGGAGAGGGAGTTGGCGGTGACGGGAACAGGCTTGGTGGACACGTTCGGCCGGCAGGCCACGGATCTGAGGGTCTCGCTGACCGACCGGTGCAACCTGCGCTGCTCCTACTGCATGCCGCCCGAAGGGCTCGACTGGCTGCCCAAGCCGGAACTGCTCACCGACGACGAGGTCATACGGCTCGTCCGGATCGCGGTCGAGCGCCTGGGCGTCACCGAGGTCCGCTTCACCGGCGGCGAGCCGCTGCTGCGGCGCGGCCTGCCCGAACTGGTGGCCAGGACCGTAGCGCTCAGCCCGCGCCCGGAGGTCTCCCTCACCACCAACGGCATCGGGCTGGTCCGCCTCGCCGCACCACTGCGTGCTGCCGGGCTCGACCGGGTCAACGTCTCCCTCGACACCCTCGACCGTGCGACCTTCGAGAAGCTCGCCCACCGGGACCGGCTCGCCGACGTCCTGGGCGGCCTGGACGCCGCCGCTGCGGCCGGCCTGACCCCGGTGAAGATCAACGCCGTGCTGATGCGCGGGGTCAACGAGCAGGAGGCCGTGCCGCTGCTGCGCTACTGCCTGGAGCGCGGATTCGAGCTCCGCTTCATCGAGCAGATGCCGCTCGACGCCCAGCACGGGTGGAGCCGCACCAACATGATCACCGCGGACGAGATTCTCGCTCTGCTGTCGGCGTCCTTCGACGTCGTTCCGGACGCGCCGGAGGGCCGGGGCAGCGCCCCAGCCGAGAGCTTCACCGTCGAAGGAACCCGGATCGGGATCATCGCGTCGGTGACCCGGCCGTTCTGCGGCGCCTGCGACCGGGTCCGGCTCACCGCCGACGGCCAGATCCGCAACTGCCTGTTCGGCAGTGACGAGTCCAACCTGCGCGATGCGATGCGGGCCGGCGTGTCCGACGACGACCTGGCCGCCCGCTGGCGTGCCGCGGTCCTGCCCAAGCTCCCCGGGCACGGCATCAACGACCCCTCGTTCCTGCAGCCCGTCCGCCCGATGTCGGCGATCGGCGGCTGACCGACGGCGTGGGCGGTCGTCGGGTGGCCCGCGGACGGTGACAATGGAGACGTGGAAGAGCCCGTGGAGCACCGCGTCGAGATCACCGTCACCACCGAGCACGAGATGGGGGTCTACGCCCCGTTCGCCTCGGTCTGGCGGACCCAGGACGCCTTCGTGCTCGACTTCGCCGCGGAGATCCGGCCGCCCGAGGTCCTTGAGGACGCTGAGACCGGCGAACACTACGTGCACGTGCCCGCGCGGGTCGTCTCCCGGGTACGGAGCCCGCCCGGCCAGGTGTGGGAGCTGCTGAAGGCCCTCGAACAGAACCTCAGCGCCTATGAGCGGGAGACCG
>JBDSTJ010000624.1:0-2620 GCA_039928335.1 Streptosporangiaceae bacterium
GTCTCCACTCCCCAGGGCGGTGCTCGCGGCGTTTCACTGGTCGTGCCCTACCCGCTACACATCGAACGGAGTCCCGCATGGTGCGCGCGGACACGACCGACTTCCCATCGCTGGAGCCTGCCGAGGCGGCGATCTGGCAGCTGTACACGACCCTGGACGCTGGCGGACTGCCGGTCGTCCTGGGCGACGACGGCACGGTCCTGACGGTCCCTGGGGACCCGGAGCAGAGCACGCGGACGCTGGTCGTCCGGTGTGAGGCTCGGCGGGCCGACGCGGACCGGCTGTGGTTCTTCCTCGATCGGGGGACCGGGACGGCCGACAAGCCGCTGATCGAGATCGAACGCCTCACTGATGCCGTGGTGCTGATCTGCGGCGAACGCCAGATGCGGATGTGACCCGGTGGCCGACAAGAAGATCAGCCCCGTCGGTCAGGCGGCGGCGGCGCTGAGGGCGGCGCTGGAGAGGCAGCCGGGTGTCGTGGCGTATCCCAACGCCGCGCTCACCTTCGAGGCGCTCCGGGCCAAGGGAGACCGCGGGCAGTTGTTCGTGTCGTTGCGCCAGAACGGCCGGGGCGAGGTCGAGTTCCTGGCCGCTCCGGAGCGGGCCGAACCGTACACGGGCACCTGCATCGTCCTGGGCACGTCCACCCAGATCCCGCACGTCGCCGCGGTCGTACGACAGCGGGTGGCCCGATGACGGTCCACACGGTGATCGGCATGGCGATGATGCTGTTCGGGCTCGCCTTCCTGCTGCTCGGCCTTGCGATGTGGCCACGGGCGCACAAGGGGCAGCGGCGGCGAACCGGCGGGTAGGCGTTCGGCGACGTCCAGAGCGGCGGCACCGAGGAATGCGAATGGAGTGATTTAGCGGAAGTGACAGAAAGTGATGTCGAGAAGGGGTTACGGAAAGTAGCGTTCGCTAATTCGGTGGAGCGACCATCACTCTCTGTGATAAATCACTTTGAGTGACCGGGGAGAGAAAAGGGAGACGGTTGTGGGTCTACCAGGGTCTCAAAGTTCACGGGATCGCATCGCCCCCCTCCTTCCCCGATATATCCCCAGGTCAGAGCCTCGATGTCCGAACTGCCTGATTCCTCGTCACGCTCGGCCCTGATCCTGGGGGTCCTCACACCCCGTGACACCCGAGCGGTGATCATCTGAGACCGGCCGTTCCTTGATCTCACGTATCGTCACGATCCCCGAGGCCGTTCATGTCACGCGTTGTCCGGATCATCACACTCTGTTCGGCCTGCTGCTGATGGCGATCGTTGCGAGGTCGAGGGAACGACCGAGGTGGCACAGCTGGCCTCACCTCCATGCCCGACGCACCCGAGCCTGACCAGTCGCCCACTGCCCGGTCGCCGGGGCGGGCCGGCCAGGACCGGGCTGCGCCGGGACGTGAGCAGGGACCATCCGTAGCCTCGTGACGAGGTGCTCACCTGCCTGCCCTCACCCTGCCCGCAGAGCCTTGATGCGCTCCCTGAGCAGCACCTGCCGGTTGGCATCCGGCTCGCCGGTGTCCTGGTCGCCGCCCTCGGTCTGATACCGCACCTGCACCGTGGTCAGGTGGTGGCGGCGGTTGGCCTCGATCATGTCGGCGTGCACGATGCCGAGGATCTCCCGCGCCTCGGCCTCGGCCTCACCAAGCCGCGCCACCTTCTCGCTGTCCGGCCGGCGGGCCAGCTCGGCCGAACAGTGCTCGGACAGCGCGGCCAGGTGCGCGGCCCGCGCCAACTCGTAGATGGTCCGGCACTCCTCGGCCTCCTCGGCGGCCCTGACCACGCGGGGATCGGTCCGTACGGCCACGGTCACCGGGTCGGGGGTGGGCCCGACCACGCCCATCTTCATGAAGTCCTGAGGGGCGAACGGGCCGTTGCCTATGCCCAGGGCCCTGGCCCGGCGGCAGGTGCATCCGGTGTCTGCGGTGGCGGCCGGGGTCGCGCTGCGGGTGCTGATGCCCATGAGGGTCTCCTTAGTTCGGGTGGGGAAGCTTGGCCGACCAGGCACGTTCGTAGGCTTGCGCCTCGTCCTCGTCCCCGCCGGCGGCGTGCCGCATTTCGTGGGCCACGATCTCCATGGCCTGCCCGACAGGCAGGCCGGCGGAGATCCACACCGTGTGGTCGTTCTTGCGGTAGGCGCCCCACAGCGGGTCCTCCGACCCCAGGGAGGACCAGTCCCGGACGCCGTACTGCTTGACGTACGCCTTGGCCTTGGCCGACTCAGGGGTGAACCACACCAGTACCGGCAAGGGCGCCTCGATGCCCAGCTCGGCCGCGCACAGCTCCATCATCAGTGCGGCGGTCTTGGCATGGGCGGCAGACGGCGCGCTGCAGTCGGTGTACCAATACCCGGTCTCCTCCAGCTTGCGGAACCGGGCCGCGGCGACCTCTAGCCGCGCTTGCCTGGCCATGAATCGCTCCTTGACGCAGCGCACCTCCCGGCGCAGGAACTCCTCATGCAGCCGGCGCAGCTCGGCCGTGACCGCGGTGCTCTGCACGGCTGACTTGGTCGAGAGAGTGGCGGTCCGGCCCGCACCCACCAAGACCGGCGAAACCTCCCAGACGCGCAACCGCTTGAGGAACCGGACCCGCTCACCCCGGACGTCGCCGTGCGCCTGGTCG
>JBDSTJ010000625.1:0-2959 GCA_039928335.1 Streptosporangiaceae bacterium
CCGGTGATCCCGGCGTCGTTGTGCCCGGCGGCGGGGACGATCGGAGCCCGGACCCCCTCGATGAGGGGCAGGAACTTGTCGGACTTCCGGCTGACTCCGCCGCCGACGATCAGCAGCGTCGGCGAGAAGAGCATCTCCAGGGTCTGGAAGTACTCGCTGAGCCGCCCGGCCCACTCCTCCCAGCTGAGATCCTTCTCCTCGCGGACGATCTCGGAGGCGCGCTTCTCGGCTTCCTTGCCCCGGATCTGCAGGTGGCCGAGCTCGGTGTTGGGCACCAGGACGCCGTCGATGAAGACCGCGCTGCCGATGCCGGTACCGAGGGTCACCATGATGACGACCCCCTTCCTGTCGCGGCCCGCGCCGTAGCGCATCTCGGCGAGCCCGGCAGCGTCGGCGTCATTGCAGACCCTGGCCTGGCCGCCGACCTTCGCGGCGAACAGAGCCTGGGCGTCCTGGCCGAGCCAGGACCGGTCGACGTTGGCCGCGCTGCACACGGTCCCGTCGATGATCACGCCGGGGAAGGTCACGCCGACCAGGCCCGACCAGCCGAAGTGCGCGGCGATCTCGCCGACCACCGCGGCCACCGCGTCGGGCCTGGAGGGCTGCGGAGTCGGGATCTTGAACCGCTCCGCGGTCAGCACGCCGGTGCCGGTGTCAACCGGCGCTCCCTTGATCCCCGTGCCACCGATGTCGACTCCCAGTACGTCCATGATCAGGTGCCTACCCACGAATGTCCGGTCCAGTCGGCCCGTTCCAGGCTGACGCAGTCGACCAGGTAGTGAGCCTCTGCTTCCGGGGACGCGGAGACTGTCGGAGCCTGCCGCTAGCCTTCGGTTCGGTACTTACTACCTGGGGGTTCGTTGATGGGTGCTTGGGACCTCGGTCCGTTCGAGAACGACGGAGCCATGGACTTCTTCGGTGCGATGATGGACAGCCTGCCGGCCGACTGGCCCCGGCTCATGACCGAAACGATGAGCGAGGTCCTGGCGGTCGACTACGTCGAGAACCCCGAGATGCAGGGGGCGGTCGCCGCCGCCTCCCTCCTGGCCTCCCGCCTCGACCCGACCCTCGGCCTTCCCCGCCACTACCGCGACCAGTGGTTCGCCGCTCGGTTCGAGGTCACCCCCGAACTACGCGAGCTCGCCACCGGCACCTTCGCCCGCGCCTTCGACGAGCACGCCAACGAGTGGTTCGAGCTCTGGACCGAGGCTGGCACCTTCCCCGAGGTCACCAAGCTCCTGGCCCCCTACCGCCAGGCCCTCACCCGGCGGTGACCTGAGACAGCCAGGCGGGGATCGCCCGATGATGGCCGCCGAATCTGCTTGACGGGGTCCAGCGGGTTGGGTTCGATGAACCGAATGCCATTCGGTTTTCCGGATCTGATCAGGGGAGTCACGATGAGCGAGATCGACGACTACGCGGCACGGGCCAGGGCCTGGCTGGAGGGGGTCGAAGCGGTCGGGACCGCCGACGTCGGTAGGGCCCGGGAGTTCATGGGCGTGCTGCACGACGCGGGGTATTCGGGGATCTCGTGGCCGGCGGAGTACGGCGGGCAGGGGCTTTCGGAGGCTGAGGAGCGGGTCTTCCAGCAGATGGCGCGCGGGTACTCACTGCCGGTGAGCGTGTTCGGGATCGGGATCGGGATGTGCGGGCCGACGCTGGTGTCGATCGGGACGCAGGAGCAGAAGCAGCGGTATGTACGGCCGTTGCTGCGCGGGGAGGAGATCTGGTGCCAGATGTTCTCCGAGCCGGGCGCGGGTTCGGATGTGGCGTCGCTGCAGACCAGGGCGGTGCTGGACGGGGACCTGTGGGTGATCAACGGGCAGAAGGTGTGGACGACGGTCGCCCAGCACGCCGACCGGGGCCTGCTCATCGCGCGGACCGACCCGGATGTGCCCAAGCACCAGGGGATCACGATGTTCGTCGTGGACATGCACCACCCAGGGGTGACGGTGCGACCGTTGCGCGACATGACGGGTGACTCGCACTTCAACGAGATCTTCTTCGACGACGTGACGGTGCCGGCCGACCAGGTCGTCGGCGAGGTCAACGGCGGGTGGTCCGCGGCGGTCACGACGCTGCTGCACGAACGGGTCTCGATCGGGATGGGCGCGGCGGGCGGCGACCGGCCCATGTCGTACGCCAACCTCTCCGCGCAGGCGCGGAGCAGGGGGCTCACCGACGATCCGGCGGTCCGGGAGCGGCTGGTCGACCTGTATCTGAAGGAGCGGGCCTTCGAGCTGTTGACGGCGCGCATGTCGCAGGAGGTCAAGGCGGGGATCAACCCGGGGGCGCGGGGATCGGTCGGCAAGCTGCTCCTCGCCGACCTGCTGCTGTTCGGGGCGGACGTCGCGACGGAGGTGTTCGGGCCGGAGGCGGTGGCGTTCGAGCCGGGCGACCACAGGATCGCGCAGTCGCTGTCGTGGGCGCCGGGGATGGCGCTGGGCGGCGGGACCAACGAGGTCATGCGCAACATCATCGGGGACCGGGTGCTCGGGTTGCCGCGCGAGCCGCAGGTCGACCGGGATGTGCCGTTCCGCACGCTCAAAGTCGGGACCCAGGCCAGGGAGGCGGGCGCATGAGACTGATCCGTACCGCGGAACAGGACGAGCTCGGGCTTTCGGTCCGGGCGTTCCTCGCCAGGACCAGCCCGATGTCGCGGGTCCGCGCGGTCGCGGAGTCCGCGGCGGAATCCTATGACCGCAAGGTCTGGGACCGGATGACGGGCGAACTCGGACTGGCCGGCCTGGCGGTCCCCGAGGAGTACGGCGGGGCGGGCTTCGGGCGCGGCGAGGTGGCCGTGGTCCTGGAGGAACTGGGCGCGGCGCTCACCCCGTCGCCCTACCTCGGGTCGGTCCTCGCCGCCGAACTGCTGCTGCAGCTGGGCGACCGGGCGGCCGCGGCGGAGCTCCTGCCGGGAATCGCGGCGGGCACGACGGTGGCGACGCTGCAGCTGCCG
>JBDSTJ010000626.1:0-6877 GCA_039928335.1 Streptosporangiaceae bacterium
ATCGTCGAAGTCCAGCCGAGGCAGGCGCTCGGCCGCCGTCGGGTCCGGCACGCCCACGATCAGGACCATCAGGGCGCGCCGGGTCCCGCCGGGGAAGAACCGGGTGGTCGCCGCGTCGGCATCGAACCCGGTCATCGGGCAGACGGCCAGGCCGACGGACCGGATCGCGAGGATCAGGTAGGCGGCCTGGAGCGCGGCGTTCAGCCTCGCCGACTCGCGCCTGACCTCGACGTCGGCGAACAGATCGTCCTTCAGGCCCGGCAGGCCGGGATAACAGGTCGGAAGTCGCTCGTGGAAGTCGACATCGAAGCCGAGGAGCAGCACGAGCGGCGCGGCTGCGACCTTGGGTCTGTTGTCGGGGGACACCACGTCGACCAGCCGGTCGAGCGCCGTCGCCGACTCGACCACGACCACGCGCAACGGCTGCTGGTTGAACGAGGTCGGCCCCCACTTGGCCAGCTCATAGATCTCCCGGACGTCCTCGTGCGTCACCGCCTCGTCGCTGAACGACGTGACCGAACGCGCTGCCCGGAACAGCAGGTCCCGGGCAGCGTCGTCGAGGGTGACCCGCTCGGGCTCACTGCGCGGGCGAGACCGGGCCGTGCTCGAGCTTCGCATCGTCGGCCGCACCTCCCAACAGATCGGGCCAGCAACGCACCAGCGCGACGATGCCCACCGACCCGACCGCGCCCAGGAGAAGGAAGGTGGCGCCGCTGCCGATGCCGGTCGCGATCGACGGAATGACCAGCGGCGCGATCACCACGGGGATCCCGCCGATGAGGTCGAGCAGGCCGTGCACCCGGCCCAGGGCGTTTCCCGGCAGGTACTTCACCATCGCCATCGCGCTCATCGCCATCCGCGCCCCCTGCATGGCGCCGAACGCCGTGAGACCGACGAGCACGACGGGCAGGACGGGGACGGAGAGCAGGAGCAGAGCGGCCGTGGTGCCTATCGCCGTGATCGTCAACCAGCGGCGGACCTCGAAGTGGCGGGCCTGGGAGACGATGAGGCTGCCGACTACGGCGCCGATGCGGAACAGGGCCAGGATGATCCCGACGTGGTCCGCGGACACCCCCTGACGGCCGCGCAGATCGAAGATGATCAGTGCCACGGTGCCGACGCCGCCGACGGAGAGCATGGGCAGCCCCACCAGGGTGGAGAGGAACAGCACACGCCGGGCTCGCAGAATCCGCCAGCCCTCGCCCAGGTCACCGACGAATCTGGAGACGGAACCGCTCTCCGCGGGCGGGGCCGGGGTCGGGGCCGGGGGCCTGATACCGCCCAGCCAGACCGCGATCGGGGCGAGAAAGGTCACCGCGTTGATCCAGAGCAGCCCGACGTAGCCGATCTGGGACAGGGCCGCCGCGACCAGGACGGGCCCCACGACCGAGGTGATGATGAACAGGCTGCTCAGGGTCCCTCTGGCCCGGGTGGGATGGCTCGGGAACATGCCGGGCACCCCGGCCATCCAGCCCGCCTGGTAGAGGGTGGCACCGATCTGGATCATGGCTCCGAGCACCAGCAGCGTGCCACCGCCCGCCGATTCCCTGGTCACCTCGATGTTCAACCAGATCACCGCCACGAGCTGCAGCAGCAGGCCGGGCAGCACGACCGCCCGCGACCCATGGCGATCGATCACGACACCGATCACGGGGCCGAGCAGGATAGCCGCCGGTGTCAGGGCGGCCAGCAGCGACATCGTGGTCAGCGACCCCGTCAGCTGGTAGGCCAGCAACGGCAGCGCGGTGACGTACACCGCCTCACCGATGTTGTTCAGCGAGTTGCCGGCTGCGAAGACGAGGAACCTCCGCTCCCGCCACGGGGAGGATGCCTCGGCGGTGGTGGCCATGTCAGCGGGTAACCGTGGACCGGGCGCGACCCCGGGGGAGATGCACCTGCCGTACCTTGGTCAGCGCGTTCTTGTCGGGCCCGCCGTCCAGACGGTAGAGGTTCAGGTAGCCGCCACGGCCGCCGACGATGACGTACGGGGTTCCGTCCGCCCCTGTCACCGAGGTGATGCCCTTGGGAAAGTCCGGAAGGTCCTCCACGAACCCGACAGGCTCACGGGTCTCCCGGTCGAAGGCCACCAGCTGGCCGCCATAGGCGATCGCGCAGAACACCCCGTCGAGCAGCACACCGTTGTCAACGGTGTTCTCCAGCAGCTCATGCCAGTGCTCGGTCACCGTTCGGCTGGCGACCGAGATCTCCTTGATCCCGCTTCCACCGGTCACGAAGAGGGAATCGCCGGTGACCCACATCCTCTTGGGATAGTTGTTGGGCAGCTCGAGCTGCCAGCCGAGCCGCCCCTCGGTGTCGAACACGTGGATCGTGCCCTCCCGGGTGGCCAGGACCCGCTCGCCCGTGTCCAGGTAGGCGGAGGCCCAGACCGGAGCACCGGCGATCGGGATCTCGGCGAGCACCGCGCCGGTCTCGGCGTCCAGTTCCAGGCCGAGGCTGTCGGCGGCGACCAGCACCCTGGTGCGGCAGGGGGAGAGCGTGAGCGTGTGCAGGCGCGTCGCGGCGTCGTGGACCCACCGGATCTCGCCTCCGGGTCCTGCCCGGAGGACCTTCCGATCCCAGGTGAGGGCGAAGTACCCGTCCGGCGCCGGCTCCAGTCTGCGGGTGAACCCGAAACCGAAGGAGTGCTGGTCGAGCAGCCTCAGCGAAGGGGTCCCGAGCGGGGACGCCTCGACCCGGAGCACCGCGACGCCGTCGTCGGTCGCCGCGTAGAGAACCGACCGGTCCTCGAGACCGGCCCGAATGTCCCAGACGCACCCGCGCCGGAACGAGGCGCGGGCGGCGACGTTCAGATCGTCGTCGAAACGGAGAATCTCACCGTCCTGGCTGAGGGTGTAGAGATCGCCGTCGGATCCGATGACACCATCTGTGAGCTGGTGCGATGTGACGCCCTCGAGGGTCCGCTCCAGGCGCAGGCCGGGCTCGGAATTGTCGAGAACGTAGAGGTCGCCGTCGAAACCGCCGGCGTATCCCTTAGTGAAGTCCGCGGCGAAGACGAGGAATTCCAGGTCGTTCCGAGTGAGCAGAAGCTGCTCGAGCCGGGTTCCGTCATCGTCGATGGTCATCACCCCGTTTCCGCGGAAGAGGTTGTCGCCGATTCCCGCGTCCTGGGTGGCCCACCACCGGTGGTGGCGCGTGTCATAGATGACCCGGTGAATGTTCCCGGCATCGAGCTCAACCGAGACGGGGAAATCCATATTCTCCAGCGACCCGAAATGTACGAAGCCAGCCTTGTCCGCCACCGCCTGCAGATCTGACCGGTCGGTGCAGAACCATTCCAGAGCGAAGTCCGCACTGAACGAAGGCACGATCTGCTCGACCTGGAAAGATTCCAGGTCAAGGATCACGACCTGCCGATAGCCGTTGTTGAGATAGACCTTTCCGTTCCAGACGCCGATCCCTCGGCTCATCGTCGGAGACGGCTCCTCGCCGTCCATGAGCTGAGAGGGATCACAGGTGGCGGCCGCGTCGAGCACGTCGACGAGGTCCAGGTCCGGCAGGGACCAGCGGAAGATGTTTCCGGAATTGTCCTTTCCGATGACCCATTCACCGGCGACCGTGACCGCATAAACCGGCCGCCCGTTGGGCGCGATCGCTTCGGGCACGACCGGTGATGACCGGACCAGTTTCAGATCCCGGTCGAGCCGATGGACACGCCCGACGACATCGGCTGCGAGCAGGCCCCCCTCGACCGGAAGGATGCGAACGATGCGATTTGTTATCTCCATTATTTCGCTCCTGACGAAAAGAGGGGGTTCTGTCGGAACCCGGGGAATGCGTCAGCCGCATTCCCCGGGCTCTGCGATCAGGTGTTGAATTACTTGGTGATCGAGGCGATCACGTTACGGCGCTTGGGCATGGACATGCGGTTCACCCCCGTTCCGGAAGAGTTGTGGATTGTCAGTGCGGCCTCTCGATCGCTCGAGACGATCGAGCGGCCGCATGGCTTCATGATGTACGGTGACCAATACCTGGGCACAGGGGAGAACTACTCGATCGGTACCTGTGTGAGGAGACTGATGCCGAACCTCCCGGAGGACCTGACGGGTTTCGTCGGTCGAAGGAACGAACTCATCCAGCTCAGGAAGATGATCGAGTCATCCCGGTTGACGACCTTGACCGGCGTCGGCGGGGTGGGAAAGACTCGTCTGGCGCTGCAGGTGGCACGGCAGGTCAAGCGAGCGTTCCGGGACGGGGTTCATCTCATCGAACTCGACGGTCTCGACGACCCCTCGCTGCTCACTCAGACGGTCTGTGCCGCGTTGGGGGTCACGGACCCGGGTGAATCCGCGCTCCTCGGTCATGTGGCGAAACTCAACATGATGATCGTCCTGGACAACTGCGAGCACCTTCTGGAGCCCTGCGCCGTCCTCGTCGACCGCATGCTCCGGAACGCTCCGGGTCTGCATTTCCTGCTCACCAGCAGGCAGTCGCTGGGGATCGGCGGCGAGCACATCTTCTATGTCTCGCCCCTGTCGATCCCGGCGGGCGAGACCGTCCCGGGCTCGGTGCGCGACCTGCTGGCCTACGAGGCGGTCGGGCTGTTCGTCGAGCGGGCCAGGGCCGCGGTTCCCGAGTTCGAGGTCACCGAGGACAACCGGGCCGCCGTCTCCCAGCTGTGCCAGCGGCTGGACGGCATACCGCTGGCCATCGAGCTCGCCGCGGTGCGGCTCCGAATGTTGTCACCCAGCGAGATCGTCGAGCGACTGAACGACCGCTTCCGGTTCCTGTCACTGGGCCATGGGGTCGCCTCCCCCCGCCAGGTGACCCTTTCGGCCCTCGTCAGCTGGAGCTTCGACCTGCTGTCGGACCGTGAACAGCTGCTCTGGGCTCAGCTGTCGATCTTCACGGGGAGTTTCGACCTCGCTTCCGCCGAGGCCGTCTGCGTGGATTCCGGGCTGTCGTCCGAGGAGTTCCTGTGCCTGCTCATCGCCCTGGTGGACAAGTCGATCCTGATCCGGGAGGGAGTCCGGCGGCAGGGGCGCTACCGGCTACTGGAGACGCTCAAGCAGTTCGGCCGGGACCGTCTCGCCGAGTTCGGCGGCGAGACCGGACTGCACCGGCGCCATTGCGACCATTATCTGCGGCTGAGCGAGACCGTCGGGGCGACGTGGTTCGGTCCGGACCAGCAGGAGTGGATCACGCGGATCAGGGCCGAACAGGGGAACCTGAGAGCCGCCATGGAGTTCTGCCTGTCCCCCGACGGCAACGCCCGCATCGGGCTCCGGATCGTGTCGTCCCTGTGGTTCTACTGGACGGCCACGGGTTTTCTCAGCGAAGGCCGGCGCTGGCTCGACCAGCTCCTGCGGCAGGACGCGCCGACAGGCGAGGTGCGGGCGATCGCTCTGTGCACCGGAGCCTGGATGGCCGCCGCCCAGGGTGACTTCGCGGCGGCCTGCCGCCTGCTGGCCGAGTGCCGTCCGCTCGTCGTCGGCCGGGACGACCCGAGCTGGGCCTATGCCAGGCATGTCGAAGGGCTGGTCACGATGCTCAGCTGCGAGCTACCGCGAGCGTTGAGCCTGTTCGAGGACGCGATGCTCCAGCACCGGAAGATCAGAGACGTTCCCGGCCTGGTGAACGACCTGGTCGAGCTGGGCGCTCTGCTGGCGGTGTCGGACGAGCCGGCGCGCGCCGCGGCCTTCCTCGAGGAGGCACTGGAGCTCTGTGAACAGAGCGGCGAGCTGTGGCTCAAGTCCTATGCCCTCGCCGTCCTGGCCATCCTGGCCTGGCAGAAGAACGATCTCGCCGAAGCGCTCGCCCTGGCCCTGGAGGGCGTCCGGCTCAAACGGGTATTCAACGACCAGGTGGGGATCGCGCTGTGCCTGGCGGTCCTGGCCTGGATCGCCAGCTCAAGGGGTGATCACCTGCGCGCGGCGGTCCTCTTCGGCGCGCTCCAGCAGATCTGGAAGGCCACCAACGCGACGATGTTCGCGAACCTCATCGACTATCACGAGACGGCCGCCGAACGGTCCCGGCTGGCGCTGGGTGCGAAGGCGTTCCAGGCCGCCTTCCAAAGCGGACGCGACGAAACGTGGGACCGCATTCTGGACGGCGCGCTCGGCGACGAGGAGATCGTCAGAGTCGAGGTCCCGGCGGCCGAGGAGTCGGCCGTTCAGCTCACCCGGCGCGAAAGGGAGGTCGCCGAACTCATCGCGGGCGGCCGGAGCGACAAGGAGATCGCCGCCAAGCTGATCATCGCCCAGCGGACGGCCGAAGGCCACGTCCAGCGGCTGCTGCGCAAGCTGGACCTCACCAATCGCGCGCAGGTCGCGGTCTGGGTGGTGGAGCAGCGGGTGACCGGTCAGCTCTGACCGACCCGTAGCGCCGCGTGTGCCAGAGAGCGGCACCGCCTGTCCTCCGGCTCTTCCACCGCCATCGTCGGCCACTGCGCCAGCCAGCTCGTGGAGCCGGCGAGGGAGGTGGCACGCAGGCATGCTGGAGTGCCTCGCGCGGAGCCCGGTGGGGCTCGGTGGTCAGTCGCATCGGAGTTCCAGGTGAGCGGGCGTCTCGGCGAGGCGGAAGCCCATGGCGTAGATGTCCCGTGCGTACCTGCCGTGCCGGCGGCGGCAGCGGGCGAGGTCGCCGTACCGGGTGAAGCTGCCGCCACGGGCCACCCGGTACCGCCCGAGCTCGCGGACCAGGTCGTCCTCGATCTCGGGACCGCCTGGATAGGGGAGATAGTCGTCGGCCACGTACTCCTCGACGTTCCCCGCCATGTCATCGAGGCCGGACGGCGTGCGGCCGGCCGGATAGACGCCGACCGGCGTGGTGCTCAGCGGTCCGCCGTCCACGGTGTTCGCCCGGTCCGGCTCGAAATCCTCGCCCCAGGGGTACTCGCGCCCGTCGCCGCTCGAGGCCG
>JBDSTJ010000627.1:0-11034 GCA_039928335.1 Streptosporangiaceae bacterium
CCGCCGCCGATGCACATGGTCTCCAGCCCGTACCGGCCCTGCCGGCGGTCGAGGGTGCGCAGCAGGGTGGCGAGGATACGGGCACCGGTCGCGCCGACCGGGTGTCCCAGCGAGATGCCAGAACCGCTCACGTTGGTCCTGGCCCAGTCGCCGGGACCAAAGTCCCACTCCCGGCCGCAGGCCAGGACCTGGGCGGCGAACGCCTCGTTGACCTCGATCAGGTCGATGTCGCTCAGCTTGAGACCCGCCCGGTCGAGCGCCACCGCGGTCGACGGAACGGGGCCGATGCCCATCGTGCGGGGCGGGACCCCGGCGACGGCCCACGACACCAGCCGGGCCAGTGGGCGCAGCCCGAGCCGTTCGGCGTTCGCCGGGTGCGTCACGACGCACAGCGCGGCCCCGTCGTTCTGGCCGCTGGAGTTGCCCGCCGTGACGGTGGCGGCGTCGTCGTCGGCGAGCAGCACCGGCCGCAACCGGGCCAGCGCGGCGGGATCGAGGCCGGGGCGCGGGTGCTCGTCGGTGTCGATCAGTGTCTCCGTCCCGCGGACGGTCACCGGCACCCCGATGATCTCCTCGGCGAACCGGCCGGAGCGCTGGGCCTCCACCGCGCGGGTGTGTGAGCTGAGGGCGAGCTCGTCCTGTTCCCGCCGGCTGATCCCGTACTGGGCCCGCAGGTGCTCCGCGGTCTCCAGCATGCCGCCCGGCACGGGATGCAGGCGGCCGCCCGCGGTGACCCGGCCACGAGCGAGCGAGTCGTGCAGCGCGAGTGCGGTGCCGCGCACCCCCCAGCGCATGCTCGTCGAGTAGAAGGCCGCCGAGCTCATGCTCTCCGCGCCGCCGGCCAGGACGAGTTCGCTCACGCCCGTCTGCACCTGCATGGCGGCGTTGAGCACCGCCTGCAGACCCGAGCCGCAGCGCCGGTCGAGCTGCATTCCGGTGACCGACACCTCCAGGCCCGCGTCGAGTGCGGCGACCCGGCCGATCGCGGGCGCGTCGGAGTTGGGGTAGCACTGGCCGAGCAGCACATCGTCGATGTCGGCCGACGTCAGGCCGGTCCGGTCGATCAGCCCGCGCAGCGCCGTCGCGGCCAGGTCGGTGGCGGACAGGTCCTTGAAGACGCCGCCATAGCGGCCGACGGGAGTGCGTACCGGCTCGCAGATGACCGCCTCGCGCATTGCTTCTCCTTGTCGGGGGGTGATCAGATCAGGTGGTGTAGCGGAGCAGCATGGAGGCCACACAGGCGGGTTTGGCCAGGCCCTCGATCTCCCAGGTGAACGACAGCCGCACCTGGAGGCCGCCCGGCAGGTCCTCGACGTCCTCGAGGGTCGCGCCGACCCGGAGTCGGGAGTCGACGGGCACCGGAGCGGGGAACCGGATCCGGTCGTAGCCGTAGTTGACTCCCATCTTCATTCCCTCGATCCGGTAGATCTCGCGGACCATGCTGGGCCCGAGCGACAGGGTCAGCAGCCCGTGCGCGATGGTGCGGCCGAACGGCCCGTCCTTGGCGCGCTCAGCGTCCACGTGGATCCACTGGTCGTCGCCCGTGAGCGCGGCGAAGGTGTCGATGTCCTGCTGGGAGACCGTGCGGTAGCCGCTGTGCCCCAGGTGTTCGCCGACCGCCGACCGGATCTCCTCAACCCCGTTGAGAACTCGCATCCCACTCCTTACATCAAATATTTAAGAGAATGTATCAATAAACGGGGATGCGGAGCTAGGGTGCGGCCATGACCCCTCGGCTCCGCGCGCACAGCGAGACCGTCCCCGGAGTTCTGGAACGTGCCGCCCACCACGCTCCGGCAGGGCCCGCGTTGATCTCCGAGACGGGCGACCTCAGCTATCCCGAGCTGCTGGAAGCCGCACGCTCGGCCGCCGCCGCCCTGATCGAGGCGGGGGTCCGGCCCGACGAGCCGGTCGGGATCTGGCTCGCCAACGGGGCGGACTGGGCGATCGCCTGCTACGGGATCCTGTGCGCCGGGGCGCGGGTCGTCCCGGTCAACACGCGGTACACGGTCGCCGAGGCCGCCGACATCATCGCCAGGTCGCGCTGCCGGATCGTCATCGCCGAGGGAGACCTGGCCCGCGCCGCCGCCGAGGCGGGCGCGCGGACCGTGCTAAGCGTTCCGGCGCTGCTCGGCATCAGCGCGGACGGCACCGAGGTCGACCGCAGGATGAGCCTGCTCACCCCCGACCGGATCAGCCACGTGCAGTACACCTCCGGCACGACCGGCCGGCCCAAGGGCGCGCTCCTGCGGCATGGCGGGCTGGTCGACACCACCCGCAGCTGGGTACGGATCGTGGGCCTCGGTCCCGGGGACAGATATCCGGTCATCGCCCCGTTCGCGCACATCGGCGGGCACAAGACCGGACTGCTCGCCTGCGCGGTGGCGGGAGCGGCGGTCCTGCCCCAGCCGGTGCTGGACCCGGCGGCCCTGGCCGGGGCCATCAGGGAGCGCGGCGTCACTGTCCTGCAGGGTCCGCCCGCCTTCTTCAGGTCGTTGCTGGCCGAGCCGGGGGTGCCGCACGGGCAGATCCGGGTCGCCGTCACGGGGGCGGCGGTCGTCCCGCGCGAGCTGATCCACGATCTGCGGGAGCGGCTCGGTGTCCGGACCGTGTTCACGGCCTACGGACTGACCGAGGCGGGCGGCGTGTGCACGATGACCAGGGAGGGCGACCCGCCGGAGGCGGTCTCCGGTACGGCGGGCCGGCCGATCCACGGTGCCGAGGTCAGGATCGATGCGCCGACGGGTCCCGGGGAGATCCTGGTGCGTGGCACGGGTCTCATGGCCGGATACCTGGACGACCCGGTGGCGAGTGCGGCGGCGATCGTGGACGGCTGGCTGCGCACCGGGGATCTCGGTGAGCTGACCGGGGACGGCAGGCTCCGGGTGGTCGACCGGCTCACCGACCTGGTGATCGTGGGAGGCCTGAACGTCTATCCGGCCGAGGTCGAACGGGTGCTGGCCGAGCATCCGGGGGTCGTCGCCGCAGCGGTGGTCGGTGTCGCCCACGACCGGCTCGGCGAGGTGCCGGCCGCGTTCGTGACCGGCACGGCGGACCCGGCGGAGCTGACCGGGCACTGCGCCGAGCGGCTCGCGGGTTTCAAGGTGCCGCGGACAGCGTGGCTGGTGGCGGCGCTGCCGCTCAACGCCGCGGGCAAGGTCGACAAGAAGTGGCTGCGTGGGGAGGCCGAGCGCCGGATCGGCGGCCAATGATTCTGGCGCACGGTCGATGACTATTATATAAATGATTGATTCTTGGTCGGGTGAACCGGAGGTATTCAGGGTGGACGCAGCGAAGAAGGTCGCCGTGGTGGTCGGCGGCGGGTCCGGCATGGGCCGGGCGACGGCCGAACTGCTCGCCGAGCAGGGAGCGGTGGTCGCGGTCGTCGACCTGCCGGGCGGCCGGGGCGAGGAGGCCGTGGCCGCGCTCGGCGGCGCCGCGACCTTCCACCCCTGCGACGTCACCGACGAGGTGGGCACCGAAGCGGCCCTCGAGGCCGTGCTGGAGAGGCACGGCGCGCTGCACATCGCGGTCAACACCGCCGGCGGCGGTACGAGCAGGCGCACCATCGGCAAGGACGGGCCGCTGCCGCTCGCGGAGTTCCGCCGCATCATCGAGCTCAACCTGATCGCCACCTTCAACCTCAACCGGCTCCAGGCCTGGCACATGAGCAAGAACGAGCCCGACGACGGGGGTGAGCGCGGCGTCATCATCAACACCGCCTCGATCGCCGCGTTCGAGGGACAGATCGGCCAGGTCTCCTACACCGCGGCCAAGGCGGGCATCGCCGGGATGAGCCTGACCATGGCCCGCGACCTGGGCGGCCTCGGGATCCGGGTGCTGGCGATCGCGCCGAGCCTGTTCGCCACCGGACTGCTCGAGGGGGCTCCGGAGGAGCTGATCACTCAGCTGACGAAGGACGCGGCGTTCCCCAAGCGGGCGGGCCTGCCCAAGGAGTACGCCTGGCTCGCCGAGGCGATCGTGAAGAACCCGATGCTCAACGGCCAGACGATCCGCCTCGACGGCGGCCAGCGTTTCGGCCCCCGTTGACCCGTTGACCCGTTGACCCGTTGACCCGTTCCCCGCCCGGCGTCCCGCGTCGGGTCCCCCGGAAGGAAGTACTGATGGCCGAAGCAGTGATCGTCGCCGTGGCGCGGACCCCGATCGGCCGGTCCCACAAGGGCTCGCTGGTCGACGTCGATGCGTTCCAGCTGGCCAGGACCGTCGTGACCGCGGCGATCGCCCGGTCCGGCGTGCCCGAGGCGGACATCGACGATCTGGTACTCGCCGAGTCCCTGCAGGGCGGCGGGGTCATCGGCCGGTACGTGGCCGTGCAGGCCGGCCTGTCGCACGTGCCCGGACTCGCCGACAACCGGCACTGCGCCGCCGGGCTCAGCGCGGTACAGATCGCCGCGGGCACGATCATGGCGGGGATGGACCGGGTGGTCGTGGCGGGCGGCACCGAGAGCCTCAGCTCCATGCCGCAGTCGCTCAAGTCGGTTCCCGGCTCGGCCCGCGACTACCACAAGTGGATGTCGCCGACCCACCCCGAGACTCCGCAGGCCCCCGCCTGGGACATGGCCTTCACCGTCGGGGAGAACACCGCCCGGCTGGCCGGGGTCACCCGGGAGGCCTCAGACGACTGGGCTCTCCACTCCCACCTGCGGGCGGCCGCCTCGGTCGCCGAGGGCCGGTTCGCCGAGGAGATCATCCCGGTGGAACTGCCGGACGGCCGGACCTTCGACACCGACGAGCATCCGCGGGCCGACACGACCGCCGAGCGCCTCGCCGGCCTGCGGGTCCTGCATCCGGAACTGGCGGGGGCAACCGTCACCGCGGGCAACTCCGCGGGGCTCAACGACGCTGCCGCCGCGCTGGTGGTCACCTCGGCCGAGTACGCACGGGCGCACGGGCTCAGTCCGCTGGCCCGGATCGTGTCGTGGGGCTCGGTCGGAGTGGAGCCCGAGCGCACCGGCCTGGCCCCGACGCTCGCAGTCCCGCGGGCGCTCGAACGGGCCGGGCTGAAGACCGCGGACATCGACCTGTTCGAGATCAACGAGGCGTTCGCCTCCGTGGCGGTGGCCTCGTCGCGGGCACTCGGGATCGAGCACGACATCGTCAACGTCAACGGGAGCGGTTGCGGTCTCGGACACCCGATCGCGGCCACCGGGGCGCGCATGGTGATCACAATGATCGGTGAGCTGCGCCGGCGCGGCGCCACGCTCGGCTGCGTGTCGATGTGCGCGGGCGGCGGCATGGGCTCGGCCCTGGTGCTCGAGGTCCTCTGACGGCAGGTCCCCGGCCGGCTCAGTCGTCGGCCGGGGCACCCGCGGAGAACAGCCCGCGTGTCTTGAACAGGTCCGCCACCAGATCGCCCTGCTGCTTGAGCATGTCGGCGTAGGCCAGCGCCGCTCCTTCGCTGTCGCTGCGCCCGATCGACTCCAGGATCGCCCGGCTGCCGGACCGCTCCACCTCGATCGCGCCCGGCACCAGGTCGAAGAAGTTGCCCGGCACGATCCCGACCATCGCCCGCAGGACCGCTCTCAGCCGGGGCGAACTCGCCGTCTCCAGGATCAGGCGGTCGAACTCGTGGTTGAGCCTGGACACCGCCAGCGGGTCGTTCTCGATTCTGAGCCGGTCACAGACCTCCCCCAGTCGGGCCACCATCTCCGGGGTGCTGCGTTCGGCCGCCCGGCGCGCGGCGAAACCGTAGACGAGCCCGTAGAGCGCATAGTGATCCCGCACCGCCGCCTCGTCGAGTGAGCCGATGAACGCGCCGCGGTGCGGACGGATCGTCACCCAGCCCTCGCGTTCGAGCGACAGCAACGCCTCGCGCACCGGGATGCGGCTCACCCCGAGGGTTCGGGCTATCTCGTCCTGCGGGACCCGGTCGCCCTGGCGCAACTGCCCGTCGAAGATCAGCCGGCGGATGTAGAGGGCCGCCTGCTCGCCGCTGCTGCGGCGGATCATCGCGTCCTCGGGGGGAGGCAGCGTCGTCCCGGCGGCGGTCGCCGTCTCTGTGCTCACGGGAGCTCCTTTATTGTTTATATTGTTCATTCTCAAGTATGCATGACGGTCCAGGAGAAGATCGCTCTAGCGGCTGCGGGCAGCCAGCTCACGTTGGACGCGCTGGACGGCCTCGGCGAATCCCGGCTGCTCGACCGACCACTGCTGGGCCGCCAGCTCGAGCTCGGCGGCCTCCGCCGCGGTGCCGACCGTCACGCTGCGCAGCAGTGTCTCCTTGGTGCGGCGCACCAGCGGCCCCGAGCGCCGGGCGGCACGCCGGGCCAGGCGCAGTGCGGTGGCCTCCAGCTCCGCCTCGGGCACGCAGCGCCAGGCGAGGCCGTGCTCGGCGGCCTCCTGCCCGGTCAGCAGATCGCCGCAGAGCACCATCGCCGCCGCGCCCTGGGTGCCGACGCGTGAGATCAGCCGCCACAGGTGCCCGCCGCCGGGATGGATTCCCACGTCCAGGAACCTGGGGTCGAAGCGGGCGGCGGGCGAGGCGATCACGATGTCGCAGGCGAGTGGCAGGTTGACCCCGGCACCGATGGCCGGCCCGCCGACCGCCGCGATGGTGGGGACCGGTGCCGAGGCGAGGTGTTCGAAACCGGCGTACATCTCCGACAGCGGCACCGTGCGGTCCACCAGTGAGTCGAGGGAGCCGCCCGCGCAGAAGACGGGTGGCCGGGCACTCAGCACGATCGCTCCGGAGTCCGCTGCCAGCGCCGCGTCGACTGCGCGGGCGAGGTCGTCACTGAGGTCCTTGGACAGGGCGTTCCGGTGCCGGGGGTCGTCCAGGACGAGCTGGGCGACTCCGCCGTCCAGCAGTTCGACCGTGACGAGCGGCTCCCGGGCGGGTTCTGGGTGTCCGCTCATGATCGGATCCTCCGCTGCGTTGTCGTTCGATATCAAGATGCTATTTTATATAGAATCAAATTTCTCTTCTTTCTGGGAGCGTACCGGTGCAACCACTGGCGGGGATCCTCGTCGTCGCGGTCGAGCAGGCCGTGGCCGCTCCGATCTGCACCCGCCACCTGGGCGACCTCGGTGCCCGGGTGATCAAAGTGGAGAACCGGGCCGGCGGCGACTTCGCCCGCGCCTACGACGAGGTCGTGCACGGCATGTCCGCGCACTTCGTCTGGGCCAACCGCAACAAGGAGTCGATCGCCCTCGACCTGAAGCGACCCGAAGGCCGGGCGGCGCTCGCCCGGCTGGTCGCCACGGCCGACGTGCTGGTGCAGAACCTCGCACCCGGGGCCGCCGCGCGTCTCGGGCTGGATCCCGCCGAGCTGCGCGCCCTGCATCCAAGGCTGATCACCGTCGACATCTCCGGCTACGGCAGGGGCGGCCCACAGGCCCTCGCTCGCGCCTACGACCTGCTCGTCCAGTCCGAGGCGGGATCCTGCTCGATCACCGGGACCCCCGACCGGCCCGCCAAGCCGGGCATCCCGATCGCCGATCTGGGTGCCGGCATGTACGCGCTGGTGAGCGTGCTCACCGCCCTGTTCGCCCGGGAGCGGGGCGGCCAGGGGGCATCGATCTCCGTCGGACTGTTCGACGCCGTCGCCGAATGGATGGGCTTCGCCCTCAACCAGGCCAGATACGGCGGGTTCGATCTCCGCCCGAACGGGCTCAGCTCACCGATGGTCGCGCCCTACGGCGCCTACCGCACCAAGGACGAGCAGACCCTGGTGCTCGGCACCACCAACGACCGTGAGTGGCGGCGGCTGGCCGTCGAGGTGCTGCACCGCCCCGACCTGGCCGGAGATCCCCGGTACGCCACCAACAGCGACCGGGTGGCCCACCGGGCGGCGCTCGACGCGGTCATCGGCGCGTGGTCGGCGGGCCTGCCGCTCGCCGACTGCCGGGCGGCGGCCGAGGCGGCGGGGCTCGGGCACGCCCGGCTCAACACGCCGACCGAGCTGCTGGACCACCCCCAGCTCGTCGCGCGGAACCGGTGGACGGAGGTCGGATCGCCGGCCGGTCCGGTCCGGGTGCTCCTGCCGCCGCCCGAGTGCGACGACTGGGACTGGCGGCTCGACGCCGTGCCCGGCCTCGGCGAGCACACCGACCGGATCCTGCTGGAGCTGGGATACCAGGCGGAGGAGATCAGTGCGATGCGTTCCGCCGGCGTCGTCGGCGCTCCCTGACGCTGGGGTCTCGCTCAGCGGCGACCCATCACGTAGAATATATACAAAATCTATTATACCTGTGAGAGGTTGTCATGACGGACCAAGTGCTTCGTCCCGACGTTCTCGGTGATCGGCTGGCGAAGATCCCCCAGCTGATCGACATGGACGCTCATGTGGTCGAGCCACCGACCCTGTGGAGCAGCCGCCTGCCCGCGGGCCTGCGCGAGCGGGGCCCGCGCATCGTGCACGCGCCGGGCGGCGACGTGCAGCTCGTGAACGGCAGGTACGTCGAGACCCCCGGCACCGAGGGTCCCGACGTGGCGTGGTGGGCCTATGAGGACGCCATGACCCAGATCAAGCGGTACATCGCGGCTGCGGGCGTGCCCGCCGACGAGGTCACCAGCGAGGGGATCACCTACGCGGACATGCGGCCGGGCTGCTGGATCCCGCTCGAGCGGTTGGCCGACATGGACCTCAACGGGGTCGAGGCGCAGATGTGCTTCCCCAACTACCCGCGGTTCTGCGGCCAGATCTTCCTGTGGGGCAAGGACCGGGAACTCGCGAAGGCCTCGGTCGAGGCCTACAACGACTGGATGGTCGAGGAGTGGTGCGGCTCCAGCGGCGGCCGGCTGATCCCGCTGTGCATCGTGCCGCTCTGGGACGTCGAACTGGCCGTCGCCGAGGTGCGCCGGAACGCGGCGCGCGGCGTGCGGGCCGTGGCGTTCAGTGAACTGCCCGCCTACCTCGGCCTGCCCAGCCTGCACTCGCAGTACTGGGACCCGTTCTTCGCGGCCTGCGCCGAGACCGGAACCGTCCTGTCCATGCACATCGGATCGGGCACCAAGACCCCGCAGACCTCCGCGGACGCCCCGGGTGCGGTCGGCGCGACGATCATCTTCGGCAACAGCGTCGCGAGCATGACCGACTTCCTGTTCTCCGGTGTGCTGCACCGCTTCCCCGGTCTCAAGCTGCTCTACGCCGAGGCCCAGATCGGCTGGATCCCCTACCTGCTGGAGCGGGTCGACGACGTCTGGGAGACCCACCGGGGCTGGGCCCGTGGCCAGGAGAACTGCCCCGAGCCCCCGTCGACCTACTACCGCCGGCAGATCACCAGCTGCTTCTTCAAGGACCACGTCGGCATCGCGCTGCTCGACAAGGTCGGCCTCGACAACGTGACGTTCGAGACCGACTATCCGCACCAGGACGGCACCTGGCCGCACTCGCGGGAGGAGGCGGCAATGCAGTTCGGCCATCTCGGGCAGGACGCGATCAACAAGATCGCCCGCGGTAACGCGATCAAGCTGCTCGGACTCGACCTGCCGTCGGCCTGACCCGGCGCCCGGGGCCGCCCGATGGCGCGGCCCCGGACCTGCTCGGCTGGTAAGTTGGGGCTCGTCGGAACGGCGAAGGGCTGTTCGGTGAGTTGAGGAAGTGAGCACGATCGCACGCCGCCAGCAGTCAGCCCCGCCCGGTTCGTTGCCCGTGGCCGAGGACGGAAACCTGCTCCCGGGAGAGAATCTGGCCCGGCTGAGCAGCGGCGAGCAGGTCAGGCTCTATGTGCGCAGGCTCATCTTCGACGGGGTGCTGAAGCCGGGCCAGCGGGTGCCGCAGGACGCCATCGCCCAGACCCTCGGGGTGTCCCGCATTCCGGTGCGTGAGGCGCTCATCGCCCTGGAACGCGAGGGCTGGATGACGATCGTGCCGCATCGTGGCGCCTTCGTCAACGCCCTCGACGAGCTGTCGGTGCGTGACCACTACGAGCTCTACGGGCTGTTCTACGGATTCGGGGTCCGGCGGGCGGTCGAGCGCCAGGGTGCCGGACTGGCCGCGCGGCTCGACCCGATCCAGAAGCAGATCGCCAAGATCAGGGATCCGGGGAAACTGCACCGGCTCACGCTGGACTTCCACCGCACGGTGATCGACGCCGCCCACTCACCCCGGCTGCGGAACATGCTCCGGCAGATGACCGACATCGTGCCCGGCAACTTCTTCGAGCTGGTGCCCGGCGCTGACGTGGTCGAGCGGGAGGGCACCGCGGCCATCGTCGCGGCCATCGATGCGAACCACGCCGAACTGGCCGAGCGTGAGTACGCCACGATGCTGCGCCGGCAGGGCGACCTGGTGGTCGATCTGTTCCGTGGCCGCGGCATGTTCGACGGCGACGAGGGCGGCCAGGACGCCACCGCCGGGTGACCTGCGAGCGGGCCCGCCCGGCGGTCCGCCGTCAGGCCGTCGCGCTCTTGGCCAGCTGGCCCAGCTCGATCCCGACCGACTTCTCGAAGCGGCCGGTGTCCCGGGCCTGGATGCTCACGTCGTGGTCGCCCGCCTCGGCGCGGAGCGCGCCGACCGTGGAGTCCTCCCTGCGTCGGTTGAGGAACGGGTCGAAGGAGTACCACCGCATGGCGTTCTCATGGGTGATCTTGTTGACCTCGTCGTCGGGAACCCCGGCGGTGACCGCCTCCAGCTCCTCGGGCGCGTTCGGCCAGGAGGAGTCGGAGTGCGGGTAGTCGCACTCCCAGGCGATGTTGTCGATGCCGATGAGGTTCCGCAGCTGCACTCCGACGGGGTCGGAGATGAAGCAGGTGAGGAAGTGCTCCCGGAAGACCTCACTCGGCAGCTTGCCGCCGAAGTCCTGGCCGGTCCAGAGCCGGTGCATGTCGTAGGTGCGGTCGACCCGGTCGAGGAAGTACGGGATCCAGCCCGTCCCGCCCTCGGACAGTGCGAACTTGATGTCCGGGAACTTCTTGATCACTCGGGACCACAGCAGGTCCGCGGCCGCCTGGCAGATGTTCATCGGCTGCAGCGTGATCATCACGTCGACCGGCGCATCATTGGACGTGATCGCGAGCTTGCCAGACGAGCCGAGGTGGATCGAGAGCACGACGTCGTTGTCGGTGCACGC
>JBDSTJ010000628.1:0-13219 GCA_039928335.1 Streptosporangiaceae bacterium
GCCCGTGCCCAGCGGGAGACCTATGTGGGTCCCTGGCTGCCGGAGCCGATCCTGACCACGCCGGACGTCGCCGACGACCTGGACCTGGCCGCGTCGGTGTCGATGGCGATGCTCGTGGTGCTGGAGACGCTGACTCCGCTGGAGCGCGCGGTCTTCGTGCTCAAGGAGGTCTTCGGCTTTCCCTACGCGGAGATCGCCGAGATCCTCGGGCGGTCCGAGGTCTCGGTCCGGCAGCTCGGCCACCGCTCCCGGGAACACCTCCAGGCCCGCAGGCCGAGGTTCGAGACCGGCCGGGACGAGCGCCGGGCGGTCACCGAGAAGTTCTTCGCCGCCGCGCTCGGCGGCGACCTCAACGAGCTGATCCAGATCCTCGCTCCCGAGGTGGTCCTGCGCACCGACGGCGGCGGGAGGGTCCGGGCGGCCCTGCGGCCGATCGAGGGTGCGGCCAGGGTCGCCGCGTGGCTGGCGGGGGTCGCCGGGCGCCCCTACCAGGGCGTCGCCCCGGCGGACATGACGCACGAGGTGGCCGAGGTGAACGGCGGCCCGGCCCTCCTCGTCCGGGGCGGCGGACGGATCCTGACCCTGCTGGTGGTCGACTTCGACGCCGCCGGCCGGGCCGTCGCGATCCATGCGGTCGTCAACCCGGACAAGCTCGCCTCCGTCGCCGCCGGCAGCGCCTACCGGATCAGCTGAGGCCGGGTGAGGAACACCACCGAGGCGACGGACCGTCCCGCACCCGCGACTGCGGCGATCAGTCGCCCGGAGCGATGAGGCCGGTCTCGTAGGCCAGGACCACGGCCTGGGCCCGGTCCCGCAGGTTCAGCTTCGCGAAGATCCGGGCCACATGGGTCTTCACGGTGGCCTCACTGAGGTGCAGGTCCGCCGCGAGTTCGGTGTTGGACCGGCCCCGGCCGAGCAGGTGCAGCACCTCCCGTTCGCGCGGGGTCAGCACCGACAGGTCGCGGTGGAGCGCCGGCGCCCGGTCGGCCCGCGCGAACCGCTCGACCAGCCTGCGGGTGATCGACGGTGCGAGCAGGGCGTCGCCGGTCGCGACGAGCCGGACCGCCGCCACCAGATGCTCCGGGGTGACGTCCTTGAGCAGGAAACCGCTGGCCCCCGCTGCGAGCGCGGCGTAGACGTACTTGTCGAGGTCGAACGTGGTCAGCATCAGGACCCGGCAGCCCGGGTCGTGCGCGAGGATCCGGCGGGCGGCCTCCAGCCCGTCCATCTCGGGCATCCGGATGTCCATGAGCACGACCTCGGGACCGAGCCGCCGGACCGTCGCGACGGCCTCCGCGCCGTCGCAGGCCTCGCCGACCACCTCGATCCCGCCCTTGGTGAGGATCATCCGGAACCCGGTGCGGACCAGGGTCTGGTCGTCGACGATCACGACCCGGGTCATGGCCGCTCCACCGGGATCCGGGCCCGGACCCGGTAGCCGCCGCCGAACCTGTGCCGGGCGTCCAGGTCCCCGCCGTACAGGGCGACCCGCTCACGCAGCCCGATCAGACCGCGGCCGTCGCCGTCACGTTCGGCTCGGCCGGAGCCGGTGTTGAGGACCTCCAGGCGGAGGTTCCGGGCCCCGTAGCCGACGATGACCTCGGCCCGTGCGCCCGGTGCGTGCCTGAGCGCGTTGGTGAGCGCCTCCTGGACGACCCGGTAGGCGGTGACGTCGATGCCGTGCGGCAGCGGCCGTGGCGCGCCGTTGATCGTGACCTCGACCGGCAGCCCGGCGAAGGCGATCCGGTCGACCAGGGTGCCGAGCCGGGACAGGCCGGGCTGGGGTGCGAGCGTGTCGGCACCGTCCTGGTCGGGGGCGAGGACGCCCAGCAGGTGCCGGAGCTCGGTCATCGCCTCCCGGCCGGTCCGCTCGACGGCGGCCAGTGCCTGCGCCTGGGCGGTCTCGCCGTCGGCCAGGGCGTGCCGGGCCGCCCCGGCCTGGACGACCATCACGCTGACGCTGTGGCTCACGATGTCGTGCAGCTCCCGGGCGACCCTGGCCCGCTCGGCCTCGACGGCGAGCCGGGCGGCGGTCTCCCGCTCCTTCTCCAGCAACCAGGTCCGCTCCCCGATCTCCCGGGTCCGCAGCGCGTGCAACCGCACCGCCCAGCCCGCCGGGGCGAGCACCGCGGCCGCGAGCCAGGGCACCGCCCAGCCGGGCACCGGCAGCGTCGTCCGGGCTGCGGCGACGGACACGGCCATGATCGCCACGAGACAGGCAAGACGTACCGGCATCTCCCCATCGTGGCGGTACCGGCCGGGATGTGCCATCATCCCGGCGGCGGAAGGCCGTACATCGCGCGGATGACCCCGGTCCGTGGTTACACCCCGGGCCTGATGGCGGGGGCCCGCAGCCCGTCCTACGTTCGCTGCCATGGAACCTTTGGTGCAACTCACTGACGTGCGCAAGGAGTACGGGGAGACCGCCGCGCTGGCCGGCGTCACCCTGGGCATCCGGCAGGGCGAGGCGGTCGCGGTCATGGGGCCGTCGGGCAGCGGGAAGTCGACCCTGCTCAACATGGTCGCGGGCCTGGACCGGCCGACCTCCGGGTCGGTCGTCGTGCAGGGCGAGGACCTGGCGAAGCTCAACGAGGCGGCCCTCGCCAGATTCCGCCGCCGCCGGATCGGCATGGTGTTCCAGTTCTTCAACCTGCTCGACGACCTGCCGGCCCTGGAGAACGTGATCCTGGCCGCACAGCTGATCGGCACCCCCCGCAAGCAGGCCCAGGCCAGAGCGATGGAACTGCTGACCGAGCTCGGGATCGCCGACCGCCGCAACGCCTACCCGGCCGTGCTCAGCGGGGGCGAGCGCCAGCGGGTCGGCGTCGCGCGGGCGCTGATGAACCGCCCCGCGCTGCTGCTGGCCGACGACCCCACCGGGGCGCTGGACAGCCAGTCCGGCGAGCAGGTGATGGACCTGCTCCAGGACCTCAACCAGATCGGCCAGACCCTGCTGATGGTCACCCACGACCAGCGGCTGGCCTCGCGCTGCGCCGACCGGGTCATCGAGTTCGCCGACGGCCGGGTCACCGAGGCCGTCCGATGAGGGCGACCTGGCGGGTGGCCCGCGCTGCCGTGCGCAGACGCAAGCTCCAGACACTGATCATCGGCGTGGTGGTGCTGGTCTCGACGGCCACGATCGTGCTGGCCCTGGGCATCTTCGCCACCGTCGACAAGCCCTACGACCAGGCCTTCTCCCGGGTGAACGGCGCCCACCTGACCGTGTCCTACGACGGTGCCAAGGTCACGGCCGACCAGTTGGCGGCCACCGGCAGGGTGCCCGGGGTCACCGCCGCGGCCGGTCCCTTCGCCACCGCGGTCCTGGACGCCTCGCATGTCTACGGGGTCGACGCCGCCTCGTTCACCGTGGTCGGCCGGGCGGATCAGAACGGGCCGGTCGACCGCCTCGTCCTCACCCAGGGCCGCTGGCTCGCCGGACCGGGTGAGATCGTGGTCAAGTTCGACAGCCATGTGCGCTGTCTGGCCGGCCCGTGCCAGATGGTCGGCCGGACCATCGAGGTGAAGGGGCGGGCGCCGCTGACGATCGTCGGGGTCGCCCGGTCGGTCACCCAGTCGGCCGGCGCGTGGGTCACTCCGGCCCAGGCCGTCGCGCTGAAGGCGCATGACTTCCAGATGCTCTATCACTTCGCCGACGCCTCGACGCCCCTGTCCACGGTGACGGCTGGCCTGCCGCAGGGTGCGGTGTCGGGCAGCCAGACCTACCTCGTCCCCAAGCTCGAAGCGACGGACAGCGCCAAGACGATCATTCCGTTCCTGCTGGTCTTCGGCGCTCTCGGCCTGATCGTCGCGGTTCTCATCATCGGGAACGTGGTGAGCGGCGCCGTCGTCTCCGGCGTCCGCCACATCGGCGTGCTGAAGGCGCTCGGCTTCACCCCCGCCCAGGTGACCGGCGCGTACGTGGCGATGGTGGCGTTGCCCGGCCTCGTCGGCTGCGCCGGCGGTGTGGTCACCGGCAACCTCCTGGCCCAGATGATCACCGGGGACCTGGGCGGCGCGCTCGACACGCCGCCGGCTGACGGCGTCTCCCTCGGGGTCGACGCGTTGGCCTTCGCCGGGGTCCTCGCCCTGGTGACGGTCACGACCCTGGTGCCCGCACTGCGGGCGGGCCGGTTGTCGGCGGCGGAGGCGGTGAGCGCGGGTGCGGCTCCGCGCCGTGGCCGGGCCCTGCGCGTTCAGCGGCTGCTGGCCAGGACGTCCCTGCCGCGTCCGGTCAGCCTCGGACTCGGCCTGCCGTTCGCGCGGCCCGGAAGGACCTCGCTGACGCTGGCGGCGGTCGCGTTCGGGGTCGCGGCCGTGACCTTCGCGTGCGGCCTGCTGTGGACGGTCGAGGCCTACCAGCGGGGGGAGGACCGCGCGGACTTCGCGATGGTCGTCGTCGACACCCAGCCCGAGGAGCCGGTCGGTGGCGGAGCCGATCCGAACAGACCGGCACCGGCTCCCGCCAAGACCGGCGACCAGGCGGTGGCCGCGATCCGCTCGCTGCCCGCCACCGTCAAGGTCGCCGCCGCCGTACTCAAGCCCGCTCGCGCGGCCGGGGTGCCTGATGCCTTTCGGGTGAAGGCCTACCAGGACGGCCTGACCCGGCACGGCTACGACCTCGCCGACGGCCGCTGGCTGCGCGGCCGGGGCGAGGCGGCCGTCTCCGGGGAGTTCCTGCGGACGGCGGGCAAGAAGCTGGGCGACACCCTCGTCGTGGAGGTGGGCGAGCGACGGACGAGCCTGCACATCGTCGCGGAGGTCGTCGGCGACAGCGACGAGGTCATCACCGACTGGCAGACGATGTCGGCGGTCGTCCCCGGCCTGCTGTCCAACTTCTTCGAGATCGTGGTGAAGCCGGGTACCAACCAGGACGCTTACCTGCACGGGATCCAGGAGGTGCTGGGTGAGCGGCTCGGGATCGGGATCCGGGGCGGCGGCACCCCGCCGGTGCTGGTCGGGCTCATCTCCGTGCTCACGCTCGGCCTGGCGGCCGTCGCGGGGTTGGGCGTCTTCAACACCGTGGTGCTCAACACCCGCGACCGCACCCGGGACTTCGGGATCCTCAAGTCCCTCGGCTCGACCCCGCGCCAGATCATGGTGCTGGTGCTCACCTCGATGGTGGCCCTGGGCCTGGTCGGCGGCCTGATCGGCCTGCCCCTCGGGCTGGCCGCCCACCGGCTGGTCATGCCCATGGCGGCCGAGGCCGGCGGCGTCCGCCTCGCGGACTCCTATCTGCTGGTCTTCGGCCCGGTCAGCCTCGCCGTCCTGGTCCTGGCCGGTGTCGCCATCGGTGCTCTGGGCGCGCTGATCCCCGCAGGCTGGGCCGGCCGCCTCAGGACCGCCACCGCCCTGCGCAGCGAGTGACCGAAGGCCGGTGACGCGAGCGGCCCGAGCCGCTCGCGTCACCGTCTAGATCTCGTAGGGGAGGTGCTTGATGCCGTTGATGAAGCCGGACAGGAGCCGGTCGGGGGTGCCGGTGGACCGGATCATGGGGGCGCGGGTGAACAGCTCCCGGAACATCACGGTGATCTCGCGGCGGGCCAGGTTCGCGCCGAGGCAGAAGTGCGGGCCGGGGCCGCCGAAGCCGACGTGCGGGTTGGGGGAGCGGGTGATGTCGAAGCGGTCGGGGTCGGTGAACACCGCGGCGTCCCGGTTGGCGGAGTTGTAGTACAGCAGCACCTTGTCGCCCTGGCCGAAGTGGTTGCCGTTGAGCTCGTGGTCGCGGGTGAGGGTCCGCCGGAACTGGATGACGGGCGTGGAGTAGCGCACGATCTCCTCGACCGCCCCGCCGATCCGCCCGTCGAAGTCGGCCAGGAGCAGGTCCCGCTGGTCGGGGTTGAGGGTGAAGAGCTTCAGGCCGTGCGCGATCGCGTTGCGGGTCGTCTCGTTGCCGGCGACGACCAGCAGGATGAAGAACGACCCGAGTTCCTGGTCGGTGAGGTGCTCGCCGTCGACGTTCCCGTGCACCAGCGCGGTGATCAGGTCATCGCCGGGGGTGTGCCTGCGGGCCCGGCCGAGTCGGCGGACGAGCAGCTGCAGTTCGAGGCCGGCGTCGAGCAGCCGGGTCAGGGCGTGCGCGGTGCTCAGCCGGTTGAGCTGCGAGCCCACCCCGTACTCGGGGTCGCCGATGCCCAGGATGGTGTTGGTCCGCTCCAGCACCATCGTCCGGTACCGGGCGGGGATTCCCATCATGTCGCAGATGACCTGCACGGGCAGGCGCGCGGCGACGTCGGGTACGAAGTCACCGGAGCCCTTGGCGAGCACGTCGTCGACGATCCGGACCGCGGCCCGCTGGACGTCGATCTCGAGCTTGGCCAGCACCCGGGGCGTGAACGCCCGGGACACGATCCGGCGGATCTTCGCATGCCGTGGATCATCCATGTTGATCATGGAGCCGAAGAAGCGGGCCAGGTAGCCGGGCAGGTCGGCGATGCTGTTGGCGGACGGCTCGCTGCTGAAGATGTCGGCCCTGCGGCTGGCCTCGACCACGTCCGCGTGCCGCACCAGCGCGTGATAGCCGGCTCCGCCCCGGATGAACGGGATCTTGATCTCGGGATAGAACACCGGCGCGGGAAGCTCGCGCAGCCGGGCGAAGGCGGCGTCGCGCTCGGCCAGCGGCCGGCCCCAGAAGGCGGGGTCGGACAGGTTCACACCGGTCAGTTCTGGAGCGATCTGGATCGCCACGATAGATCACCTACAGACGGGGAGGGTCGGCTCATCGAATCCACACTCCTTCGCCTAGTCAAGACCGGAGGGCCCCGTTCCTGCTCAGCGTCCCTGCGTCGCCGACCTGAAAACGGACCTCGTCAGGGTTGTCAGCCGCTGGGTGGAGGTCCGATAGGACACCCCCGACGGGTTGAGCGTGAGGATGACCACGATCCACCGGTCGTCCCCGCCCAGCACCCCGGTGGTGTGCAGGACCGGGCGTCCGAGGCCCAGATTCGGTCCGGAGGCAGGCTGCAGCCGCAGCCCCGAGGTGGTCGCCCGGCACGGGTAGGGCGGGTTCTCGCCATAGCCGGACCAGCCCTGTTTCACCGCCCAGGGCTGCTTGAACGCCTTGGGGATGCCGAAGTGCTGGTCGAATCCGTCGGCTCCGCAGTTCGTGGACTTCCGCAGCTGCCCGATGATCGTCGTCCTGACCCCGGGGGCGGCCCGGTCCAGCAGGTAGCGGTAGGCCTTGGCGATGTCGAGCGCGCTGATCGCGGTGTAGCCCCAGAAGCCGGGCTGCCCTGCGGGCGGCGGCGCGCTGTCGGTCAGCTTCAGCTTCGCCTTCATCCGGACAATGATCTTGCCCTGGCCGCCGAGGTTCCACAACCTCGTCGCGGCCCTGTCGTCACTGGAGCGCAGCATCAGCGCGAACGCCCGCCGGTCGGCCGCGGCGAGGACCCCGCGCCGCCGCTCCAGGTAGTCGATCGCGATCAGGAGCTTGACCACCGAGGCCGACCGAACGGTCCAGTGCGGACCGCGCTGCCCCACGATCTTTTTGTTCTTCCGGTCGAACACCACGTATCCGGCAGTCACCCCGGCGGGGATCCTGGGTCGCTGCACCTGCCGCCGCTCGGTCTTCCTGCTGGGCGCGGGAACCGGCACGGCCCTGGTGCCGGTCGAGGCCGCCGGCGGCTGCGTCCGGACGGCCGCCGCGGGCGGGCTGCCACCGCAGGCCACGGCGAGGACCGCGACGGTCATCAGGGCGGTCATCCGAATCATCACCCGGCATGTCTATCAAAGTTAGGGTGGCGGACATGGAACAGGAGCAGCTCTGACCCATGCGCAACGATGGCAGCGTGAACCTCACCGAAGCACAACGCGACCGGGTCGCCGGAACACTGGTCGGGGCCGCGTGCGGCGACGCGCTCGGTGTCCCGTATGAGTTCGCCGACCTGCTCGGGCCCGGCCAGGTCCCCGCGATGACCGGCGGCGGCCTCGGCCCCTACGAGCCAGGGGAGTGGAGCGACGACACCCAGATGACGGTGTGCATCGCCCAGGTGGCAGCGGGCGGCGGCGACCTGCGCGAGGCCGCGCAGCTCGACCGGATCGCGGCCTGGTTCCTCAGGTGGCTGGCCGAGGGCGCGAGTGACGTCGGCGCGCAGACCCGCCGGGTGCTCGGCGCGGGCGGGAACGCCGCCGAGATGCGCGCGACCGCGGCCCGGCTGCACCGCGAGACCGGTCGCTCGGCCGGCAACGGCTCGCTGATGCGCACCGCGCCGGTCGCCCTGTCCTGTCTGGACGATCCGGAGGCGCTCGCGGCGGCGGCCAGAGCGGTCAGTGAACTGACCCACTTCGACTGGCTGGCCGGGGACGCGTGCGTGCTGTGGTGCGAGGGCATCCGGCGGGCCGTGCTCGATGAGACCTTCGACGGCGTACGCGATGGTCTGCGGTTCCTTCCCAGCGACCGGCGCGGGCGGTGGGAGGCCTGGCTGACCGAAGCCGAGACACGCCCGCCCGGCACGTTCACCCCCAATGGTTTCGTCGTGTCGGCCCTCCAGGCCGCGTGGTCGTCGATCGTGCACGCCGACGGTGTCGAGGAGTCCCTGTACGCGGCCGTACGGATCGGTGACGACACCGACACGATCGCGGCCATCGCCGGCTCCCTGCTCGGCGCGCGCTGGGGGGCCTCGGCCTTCCCGCGGAAGTGGCGCGAGGAGATCAACGGCTGGCCGGGCCTCACCGCCGACGGCCTGGCGGACCTGGCCCTGCGCACGGCACGATGAGGCGTCCGCAGCCTCGGCACCGCCGTGGCCCGATGGCTGACCTCCCGATATGGTCCGGACCGTGAATGGACTGACACCTCCTGAGGGAGCGACCCTGCCCGAGCGGCACCCGAGCTTCGTCACCGGCGAGAAGATCGGCCCGCACTTCACCCGGTGCTTCGGCTGCGGACCCGACCACGGCACCGGCCTGCACATCTCGCCGGTGATCGGCGAGGGGTTGGAGCTCACCGCGGAGTTCACCGTCGGCGAGGAGCACCAGGGCGCGCCCGGCCTGGCCCACGGCGGCGTTTTGGCCGCCGCTCTGGACGAGAGCCTCGGTATGGTGGCCACGATGCTCCACAAGCCCTACGTCACGGGACGGCTGGAGGTCGACTACCGGCAGCCCGTACCGCAGAGTACGACCGTCCACCTGCGGGCCTGGTGCGAGGGCGCGAGCGGGCGCAAGCTGTTCCTGGCGGCCGAGGCCAGGCTCGGCGGCCCCGACGGGCCGGTCGCGTTGCGGTCCAAGGCGCTGTTCGTCGAGGTCGGAGTCGAGCACTTCCGGGACCGGACGACCGACCACGAGGTGAATCCTTGAGCGAAGTGCTCATCCGGCGGCTCGATCCCGGACTACCGCTGCCGTCCTACGCTCACGCCGGCGACGCCGGAGCGGACCTGTTCGCGGCGCGGGACGTCGAACTGGCACCGGGGGAGCGGGCGGTGGTACCCACCGGGGTGGCGATCGCGCTGCCCGATGGTTTCGCTGCCTTCATCCACCCACGGTCGGGTTTGGCGGCTAAGTTGGGGGTGACGATCGTGAACGCTCCCGGAACTGTCGACGCCGGATACCGGGGTGAGATCAAGGTGACCCTGCTCAACACCGACCTCCGCGAAACGGTGCGGTTGCAGCGTGGGGACCGCATCGCCCAGATGGTGATCCAGCGAGTCGAGCGGGCCGTCTTCGTCGAGGTGGCTGAATTGCCGGGCTCGGCCCGCGGAACCGGTGGTTTCGGTTCCACGGGGGGATACGCTCAGCGAGCGCACACATAACTAAGGAGTATTCAAGTGGCTTTCGGACGTCGTCGTCAGGACGAAGAGACCGTCCCCGGGACCCCCGAGGTCCTCGAGGAGGCCGTGAACGCAGCCGGCGGCAGTGGTCCCTGGGACGCCGTCGAGGACAACGCGCCCGAGCTGGAACGCATCGACTTCGGCTCGGTCCTGGTCCCGATCGGCCCCGGCATCGAGGTGCAGGTCAACCTCGAGGCCAGCGAGGTCGACGCCGAGGGCAACCCGGTCGGCGGCAAGATCGTCGCGATCACCGTGGTGGCCGGCGAGAGTGCCATGCAGCTCCAGGCGTTCGCCGCGCCCAAGCGGGCCGGTATCTGGGACGAGATCCGCCAGGAGACCGCCAAGGAGATCGAGGAGAACGCGGAAGGCCAGACCAAGGAGGAGCAGGGTCCGTTCGGCACCGAGCTGCACGCCCTGATCCCGGCCCCGCTGACCGCCGAGATCCTCGCCGAGATGCCCGAGGAGATGCGCGCCTCGATCCCGCAGGAGATCATCGACCAGGGGTACGCCTGGCAGCCGGTGCGGTTCGTCGGCGTCGACGGCCCCCGCTGGTTCCTGCGCGGTGTCGTCACCGGCGCGGCGATCGAGGACGAGGAGCAGTGGCAGGTCCTGGAGGACGTGTTCTCCCAGATCGTCGTGGTCCGTGGTGACTCGCCGATGCCGCCCCGCGAACTCCTGGAGTTCACCCTGCCCGATGGTGCCCAGCAGGCCATGGCTGAGGCTGAGGACGAGGACGAGGACTTCGACCCGTACGAGCGCGGCCCGGAGATCACCGAGCTGCGCTAGTCGTCGCATGCGGCAGGGCCCCGGCTCAGGCCGGGGCCTTCGTCATGCCGGGGGTGCGGTCGACCTGCGGACGATCAGTTCGGCCGGGAGCATCGGCGATCCCGGGCTGCGGTTCTGCAGCAGCTCCAGCAGCGCCGACATCGCCTGTGACCCGAGATCCTCGGCGGGCAGCCGGACCGTGGTCAGTTCGGGCTCCAGTGCCTCGGCGAGCGGAATGTCGTCGAAACCGGTGATCGACACATCGCCGGGCACCGACAGGCCGAGGGACTTGGCGGCCTTGTAGGCGCCGACCGCGAGGATGTCGTAGTCGCACACGAGCGCGGTCGGCCGGTCGGGCAGGCTCAGCAGCTCGTGGGCGACCTCCCGGCCCGTCTCGATGCTGATCGGGGCCTCCCGGGTCACCAGCGACGCCCCGGGGGTTCGGGCGACCGCCTCGGCGAGGCTGACCGCCCGGCGCTGGAACGTCCAGGCCTCGACGGCCGCCGCGAGGTGCCCGAGCCGGCGGTGTCCCAGACCGAGCAGGTGGTCGGCGAGATTCCCCACGACCGTGTCGACGTCGAAGTTGACCGTGGGCGCGGCCCCTGCCGGGTCGCTGTCGAGCATGACCAGGGGGACCGGCCGGCGCATCCCGGTCAGCGCCTCGATCGCCATCGACGAGGCCAGGACGCCGTCGAAGGCCTCGTGCGGAGCCGCGAACGGCCCGCCGGATGCGTCCGGCCAGGGATAGACGACCAGGGCGAACCCGTGTCCCGCCGCGACCCGCGCCGCCCCGGTGTACACCGCGGCGAAGAACGGCGCGGTCAGGGTCGGCACGACCAGGAGCACGGTGCGGGTGCGGCCCAGGCGCAGGTTCCGCGCGGCCGGGTTGGGCTGGTAGCCGAGTTGCTCGGCGGCCTCGCGCACGGTCTGGGCGGTGCTGGGCGAGACCCGGCCCGGCCACTTCCCGCTGAGCACCATCGAGACGGTCGACTGGGAGACCCCCGCGAGCGCGGCCACATCCTTGCTGGTGGGCAGCCCCTCTGTGGGCATCTTCGGCCTCCTCTCTCCGGCCTATTAGGCTAGGACGTATCTGTCCCGAAGTGATACGTATAACGAATTCTAGTCATACGTATCACCGGCTCTACGCACAGCTGGGAGGCCCAATAAATGCGTGTCTATCGGGAACTACTGCGGACCCCGCACGCCGCAAGGCTCCTCGGAGGCACACTTCTCGGCCGGCTCCCCAACGGCATGAGCGTGCTGGCGATCGTGCTGTTCACCCGGGCCCACGACGGTGGCTACGCCCTCGCCGGAGCACTCGCGGCCGCGCACGGCCTCGCCGCCGCCGTCGGTCAGCCGATCTTCGGCCGGCTGATGGACCGCCTCGGCCAGCCCCGCGTCCTGCTGACCTCCGCGACCGTTGCCGGCCTCGGCTTCGTCTGGTTCGCCGTCGTCGGCATCGGCAACATCCCCCTCGCCGCCGCGGCGGTCGTCCTCGCCGGCTTCGCGACCCCACCGCTGGAGCCCGGCCTGCGCGCCCTGTGGCCCGACGTCCTCGACGGCCCCGGGCAGGTCCAGGCGGCCTACTCGATGGACGCCGCCGCCCAGGAGATCCTCTTCACTCTCGGCCCGCTGCTCGTGATCGCCTCGGACCTGATCTCCCCGACGGCCCCGCTCCTGCTGACCGCGGTCCTCGGACTCGCCGGAACCCTGGTCGTGGCCACGGCGAGCCCCTCGCGGCACTGGAAGGGCGCACCGCGCGCCGCAGACTGGGCCGGGGCACTGCGCTCGCCAGGACTGCTCGTCCTCCTGGCGGCTCTGGGCTGCATCGGCCTCAGCCTCGGCGTCTTCAACGTCGGAATGGTCGCCTACGCCGAGGGCATCGGCCGCTCCTCCGCCGCCGGCTGGCTGCTGGCGATCAACGCGGCGGGCGGGCTGGCCGGCGGGCTGGTCTACGGCGCGCGGGTCTGGCCCGGTGACCCCGCGCTGAGGCTCCCGCTCCTGCTCGGCGGCCTGATGATCGGCTATTCGCTGCTGATGCTGACCCCGGCGCTGCCCGCCATGCTGTTCCTGTCGGCGATCAGCGGCCTGTGCCTCGCACCCGCCCTGGCCTGCAGCTTCGGCATGGTCGACGATCTGGCCCCGCGCGGCACCGTCACCGAGGCGTTCGCCTGGATCGTGGCCGCGATGACCGTGGGCGTCTCCGCTGGATCGGCCCTCGCCGGGGTGGTGCAGGACGCCGCAGGAACCCGGGTGGCGCTGGCCGGAGCCGGGCTGGGCGGCCTGGTCGGCCTGGCCCTGTGCCTGGCCGGCCGGGCCCGGCTGCGGCCCCGTGTCCCGGCAGCCTGATTTTGCCGCCCTCGAGGCGATCCAGCATCGCCGGTCATGCCCTACTGTCAGAATCATGGACGAAGTGCCCGGCGGTACGGCCACCGACAGAGGCCTGCGCAGGTTCCTGCGCCGACTGGCCACCACCAAGGAAGAGCTTGAGGCCCAGGAGCTGCGGCGGAGCACCGGCGAAGAGGGTGCGACGCCCATCGCCAAGTGCGGCGAGCGACGCCGGGCCCAGGTCGCGGGTACGCTACGTACGGTGACGCTCCGGCCGCGCGGCGGCGCCCCCGCACTCGAGGCCGAACTGTACGACGGATCCGACGTGGTCAACCTGGTCTGGCTGGGCCGTCGGCGTATCGCCGGCA
>JBDSTJ010000629.1:0-10228 GCA_039928335.1 Streptosporangiaceae bacterium
GACGGGTGGATCGAGTCGATGCCGGCCCGGAAGACCTCCGCGACGTAGGAACCGTACGACAGCACGAGCGCGACGATCCCCAGCACCATCGGGTCGCTCGGCACCCCCGACAGGTTGAGCGCGGGCACGCCGAAACCGACCAGGAACACCAGCAGGATCGTCGGGATTCCGCGGAAGACATCGGTGTAGAGCACAGCGAGCGCGCGGAGCGGGAAGAACGCCGGGCTGGTGACCCCGCGGGCCAGCGCCACGGCCAGCCCGACGACGAGGATGACCGGCTCGGCGATCAGGAAGATCTTGACGTTGACCCAGAAGCCGCTCAGCACATCCGGGAAGGAGGTGCGGAACTCCGCCCAGGAGAAGAAGGACTCCCGCACCCGCGGCCAGCCCGGCGAGGACGTCACGATCCAGCCGGCCACCAGCACGACGACGATCGTGGACAGCGCCGCGACGGCGCCCTTCCGGAGACCGGAACGACGCCGTTGCCGCTCGCGCTGGAGCTGGCGGGAGCTCTTCTCCCAGACCGCCTCCTTCACTTGAGGACCGGTGCTCCCGCGTCTCCGGTCAGCCACCGGTCCTGGATCCGGGCGAGCTCGCCGCTGGACTTGAGGCCGCCGATGGCCGTGTTGAGGCAGGTCACCAGCGGATTGTCCTTCTCCAGCAGCAGGCCGAACTCCTCGTTGTCACCGCCGACGGCCGGCAGCTGGCCGACGATCTTGGCACCCTTGACCTGGGCGGCCGTGACGTAGAACGCGGTCGGCAGGTCCAGAACGACCGCGTCGACCTGCTTGTTCTTCAACGCACTGATCGTGTCGATCTGGTTGTCGAACACCCGGGGCTGGGTGGTCGGCTTGATCTGGTCCTGGACGGCCTGCAGCGACGTGGTCCCGACCTGCACGGCGATCCGGGCGCTCCGGAGGGTGGCCAGATCGGTGTACCTGGTCCCGTCGAGGGCGACGACGGCCTGGTTGACCGTGTAGTAGCCGTCGCTGAAGGTCGCGGCCTTCTCACGCTCGGCCGAGACCGAGATCTGGTTGATGTCGAAGTCGAACTTCTTGGCCCCCGGCGCGAAGGAGGAGTTGAAGGCGACCGTCACCCACGCGACGTCGCTCTTGGCGAAACCGAGCCGGTCGGCGACCGCGTAGGCCACCGCGCTCTCGAAGCCCTCGCCGTTGGTCGGGTCGTCGTTCTTGAACCACGGCTCGAACGCCGGCTTGTCGGTGCCGATCGTGAGCCGGCCGGGCTTGTACAGCGTGAGCTGGTCCTTGGTGCAGGCGGCGGAGGCCGACCCGGCCGCGCTCGGGCTCACCGAGGTGGAGGGCTTGTCGTCCGCCGGGGCGCAGGCCGCTGCGGCCAGAGCCAGGACGGCGGCAAGGGCAGGCAGATGGGTACGGCGGATCAAGGCGAGCCTCCAGATTGAATTAGAACGGTCCATAATAACCCTAGACGCTGCGGATCGTGACCGTGCCGCCGACCCCGAGCCCGAACCTGCCGACCGCCGAACCCTGGTTGATCCCGAGGGCCAGCCAACCGGAGGAATCCGGGAAAAGCAACGGTTCCCCCAGTGCCACCGCGCCGAACGTCACCTCGTACCTGACCCTGATCCCCGCGATCTCCACCTCGGTCCCGGGCGGGACCTCACCCAGCGCCGCCTCGAGGTCCTCGGGCCGCGCGCTCAGGACCAGGCTGCCGAAGTCGTCCGGATACAGCACCGATGCCATCAGCTCCCCAGCCCCGATCACCGGTGTCGGCAACGCGAGCCCGGTCAGCTCCACCACCGGCCCGAACGCGGCGAGCTCCACCCCGTTGGCCAGATGCGCCGCCGCCGGCGCGAAGACGTCCCGCCCGTGGAAGGTGCTCGAAGCCCCCAGCCGGAACTCCTCGTTCGCCAGGACCCGCACCTCGGCCGCCCCACCCAGCCGTTCGGCCACCGGAGCCAGCAGCCCGTTGTCCGGCCCGACCAGCATGTCCCCGCGCCCGGTCCGCACCACCACCGGACGCCGGGCCGTCCCCACCCCCGGATCGACCACGGCCACATGAACACCGACCGGAAAGTAGGGCAGCGCCTGCCCGAGCAGCATCGCCCCCTCGATCACCGCGTACTTGCTGACCTCGTCGCTGAGCACCAGCACCTGCGCCCCCGGCGCGATCCGGGCGACGACCCCCGCGCAGATCCCCGTATAGGCGGCACCGAAGTCGGTCGTCAGGCTGATGAAAGGCCGCTCTGTTCTGGACACGCCCCACACGCTACTTCGGCCCACAACGCACGAGGCCCGCCACACTCACATGAGTACGACGGGCCCCGGCAAAGAAAAGCTCCCGCGGTTGGACTCGAACCAACGACCTGCCGATTAACAGTCGGCTGCTCTGCCAATTGAGCTACGCGGGATGGCTGCGGCTCAGGAAGACTCGCTCCCTCGCCAGCGGGTTCAGATTAGCGCATCTCCCGGCGTGCTCGCGAATCGATAACGCGGGGCCGTTGCATGTGCTGCCCCGAGCTGGGTAGGTAGGTGCCCAGGCACTACAGGGAGTGATCATGAAGGCAGCGTTCATTGTCGGGGCGGCCACAGGGTACGTCCTCGGCGCCAAGGCCGGCCGGGAACGGTACGAGCAGATCAGGAAGGCGGCCCGGCGGGTCGCCCAGAACCCGGCGGTGCAGTCCGCCGCCGGGTCCGCCAGGACCCAGGCGGGAGATCTGGGGTCCAGAGCCGCCCAGAAGGCGGGCGAGCTGGGCTCGATGGCGGCGCAGAAGACCAATGACCTGGCCGGATCGGCCAAGCAGAAGGTCAACGGGAAGCTGCACCGGGAGCATGACGACGAACTGGTCTGAGAAGACCTTGGATCAGGGTCTGGTCAGAAGGCGACGGTGAGGTCACTGTGGGGTGATGAGCCCGCGCCTAACCGGCGACGAGTCTGCCCTGTGGCAGGCCGCCGCCCGTGTCCTCGACGCGAACTGGACAGGTGGGGCCACCGTCCCTTCGCCGGGTCTCTATCCGCACCAGTGGAGCTGGGACTCGGCATTCGTGTGCATGGGGCTGGCCCGTCATCGTCCTGAGCGCGCGCAGCAGGAGCTTCTCTCGCTGTTTCGCGGTCAGTGGTCGAACGGGCTGGTCCCGCACGTCGTCTTCAACGGCGAGCTGGCCAGATCCGCCTATTTTCCGGGGCCCGAGCTGTGGCGAAGCGGCACACAGCCCGCCGCGCCGCGTGCAGTGGAGACGTCGGGGCTGAGCCAGCCGCCGCTGCACGCGATGGCGGCGCTGCGGATGCACTCCTGCGCCACCGATCTCGAGGACAGCCGGGGCTTCCTGGGCGTGCTGTATCCGAAGCTGGTCGCCCAGCACCGGTATCTCGCGGAGAGCCGGGATCTCGGCGGCGGCGGGTTGATCTCGATCTGCCATCCGTGGGAGTCGGGCCTGGACAACAGCCCGGCCTGGGACCGGCCGCTGGCCGCCCTGCAGTTGCCACCGGCCGGTTACTCCCCGGGACACCTGCCCAGGGCCGCGCCGACCGGTGTCGACTATGACCGCTATGTATGGCTGGTGACGACGCTCCGGGACGCCGGCTACCGCGAGGAGCACCTGCGCGACGTCCACCCGTTCGCGGTCGAGGACCCCATGGTCAACTCCACCTATCTGGCGTCGACCCATGCCCTGGCCGAGCTCGCCGAGATCGTCGGGGACGATCCGGTGCCGCACCGGGAGGCCGCCCAGCGCATCCATGAGGGGCTGATGGCACGGCTGTGGGATGGCGAAATGCACTGGTTCAGGTCGCTGGACGTGCGGGCAGACCGGCCGATCCCGATCGCCACGATCTCGACGTTCGGGCCGCTGCTCGATCCGGAGCTGCCGGCCCAGGCCATCCGCGGCCTGGTCGACCTGCTGCTGTCCGCGCGGTTCGCGGGAGCGGCCGGCTACCCGGTGCCGACCTGCGACATCCAGTCGACGGCGTTCGCCAGGGACGGCTTCTGGCGCGGCCCGACCTGGGTCAACACCAACTGGCTGATCTGGTCCGGTGCCACCCTGCAGGGCCTCACGGTGATCGCCGACCTGCTGTACGGGTCGACGCTGCGGCTGATCAGGCAGTCGGGGTTCCGGGAGTACTTCGACCCCTTCGACGGGTCCGGCCGGGGCAGCCACGACTTCAGCTGGTCCGCCGCGCTCGTTATGGATCTTCTGGGGACCAGGCGGTCGAGCTCGCGCGCGGCGTGATCAGGCCAAGAACGTCCTCAGCTTGATCACGACCCGGTAGTTTGTGGGGATGCCCCGGCTGCCCCGTCCCGTACGCGACGCGCTCCACCTGCCCCGTGGCGAGCGTACGCTCGCCCATGCCGCCACCCGTGGTGGTTCCCACGTGATCGCCACGCCGCTGGCGCTCTACGTCCCCGACGGCGAGGGCGGCTTCTCCCGGCTGCCGTGGGAGCAGGTGCTGCAGGTCTCCTGGCGCGAGGAGTGGCTGCACGTCACCGGCGACGACGGCGAGCACCATCTGCGGCTGACCGAGCCGGGTACGGTGCCCGAGGTGGTGCACGAACGGGTCACCGCGACCGTGGTGGTGTCGCGCCACTACTCGCTGCCCGGTGGGGGCGTGCGGATCGTGGGTCGTCGCCCGCCGCGGTCCAGGCCCTCCGCCGCCAGGGACGAACTGCTGTGGTCCATGGTGTTCGACGACGGCCTCGATCCGGCCGACCCCGGGCGTCAGGCCCAGGCCGAGCAGCTGCTCGAGGCCCTGCGCCGTCAGACCGGGTTGTAGGTCCGCCAGCTGCCCGCACGTGCCACGAACGAGGGTTCGAGCGCCCTGGCCAGCAGCCAGCTGATGATCTCTTCGCCGGCCAGTACGCCCCTGGCGGAGGTCACGGCCACCCCGGACCCGGTCCAGGCGCGTTCCTCCAGCTCGCCGTGGGCGGGCCGGATCGCGGCGTCCGCGCACTCCATGAGCTCCTGGTCGAGGAGGGAGTCGCCGGCCGCGAGCAGGACCTCCGCCCCGGCCCGGCCGGCGACCTCGGCCGCCGCGGCCGACTTGGTGAGCGACGCGGGAATGCAGTAGATCTTGCGGCCCTGCAGCGAGACCGACCAGCCCCGGTCCTCGCACCAGCCGGTCAGCTCCGCGACCCAGCCGCCGGGGACCGCGGCCCGGTCCACGACCGCGTAGGCGAACAACCCGGACGCGACCCGCAGCTTGAGCACGAACCCGCCGCCGACCTCCCGCAGGTGGGTGTGGACCTGCTCGACCGACGCGCCTTCCCCGATCCGTTTGCGCACCAGCCGGTTCCAGCCCGCATCGTCCTGGCCGTCGACGAGAATGTGCCCGCCGTTCGCGCAGATCGCGTAGGCCGGTGCCGCCCCGGGCAGCTGGATCCTGCGGTACTGCTCGGGAGTGCGGGTGGTGGTCGGGACCAGCGTCGCCGTTCTCGACAGCAGGTCCAGGGTCGCCACCGCGGCCTCGGTGAGATACGACAGCGGGCGGCTCTCATAGAGCTCCACGCACAGCAGCCGGGGCAGCTCCGCGTCCGGCCCGGTCAGGGCCAGGGCCGCCGCCGAGTAGATGAGGGTGCGGTCCAGGTCCGTGCAGGCGACGGTGGTCACGCGGTGGCTCCGAGCGTCTTGATCAGGCCCACGCAGGCGTAGGGCAGGCCCTCGGGGTCGACGTCGACGACCGGCACACCCCGGTCTGCGGCGAGCATCCGGACATGGGCCAGTTCGGGCCCCGCGTCCGCCCTGGCCAGCACCTTCCAGGGGATCCGGCGGAGCAGGACCCGGGTGGTCTCGCCCACTCCGGGCTTGACCAGGTTGACCTGGCCGATGCCGTACTCGTCGCTGATCCGCTGCACCGCGGCCCAGCCCGACCAGTCCGGTTCGACCACGGGCGGCAGCTCGCCGACCGGGCCGAACCGGGCGCACACGGTGTCGAGGAACAGCTGGGACACGTCCGATCCGGCCAGGTCCCGGTAGAACTTCGCGCCGTGGAAGTCCTTGGGCCCGATCAGGTCGCGGTTGAGCACCGTCCTGCTGACCAGGCCGGAGACCGTCGAGTTCAGGCAGGCCGACGGGATCAGAAAGTCGTCACGGGTGCCGTAGATCCGCACACAGTGCCCCGGGTCGGCGAGCACGGCCATCTCCGGCGAGAATCCGGTGCCCCGCAGCGCCTCAGCGAGCTCCCTGGTGATCGCGCCCTTGCCGGTCCAGCCGTCCACGAAGATGATCTTAGAGGGGTCGTGGTGGAAGGCCAGGTAGTCCAGCGCGACCGTGTCGATGCCCCGACCGCGCACAATGCTGACCGCGTAGTGCGGCAGGTCGAGATCGTGGGCGAACTTCGCCCAGCGCTTCACCAGGATGCCGATCGGGGTCCCGGCCCTGGCCAGCGAGACCAGCACCGCGTCCCGGCCGCGCGCGGCCAGGATCCGCTCGCCGATCACCGCGACCGCCTCGGCCAGGCGCGGCGCGGCCTCGGCGAGGGCCTCGTGGAAGAGCTCCTGGTAGGCGGCGCTCGGCTGGTACTCCACCGGCAGGGACTCGGCGTAGTGGGCCGCCCCGGACTGGATGGCCTCCTCGCGTTCCTCCGTCGGGGCCTCCAGCGTCGCCTCCGACAGGTCGGTCAGCAGCCATGCCACGTCCTGCCTGGCATAACTGCCGAACTCCGGGCCATACAGCGGCTCGGGAATCACACGTTCTCCTCGGTCGGCGGACGGTGGGACGGGATGACGGCGAGCAGGACCGTGGTCCCGATCCTGCCGAGCAGCCCGTGGTGCAGTTCGGGGGTGTCGGCGACGTCGTCCACGACGAGGACGATCGCGTCGAAGGGCTCCTGGCCCCGGCCCGGCAGGACGTTGTAGGCGTACCGCACCCCCGGCCCGTCGGCAGGGTTGTCATGTGCGGGGAAGGCCAGCCGGGTCCGGATCGCATAGCCGGGGTCGTCCACGGCCAGGACCGGCGACCGGGTGGTCGTGGAGTACCGGACCTCGAACTCCGCCTGGTCGGCCAGTGCCTCGGCCAGCCTGAGCGGGACGTACATCAGCTCCTCGAAGCCGAGCACCAGCACCCGCGCGGCCCCGTCGGGGACCTGCCGCGCGATCGCCGCGGCGAGTGCGGGCAGCTCCTTCTCCAGCAGCGTCCGGTCCTCGGGGCCGAAGCCGTGCCGGCCACCGTCCGGCAGTCCCCGAGGCCAGTCCAGATCGACCCGGCGGACCTGCGCGGGACCGGCGTCGAGAACTTCGGTCTGCAGGCCCGCGACCAGGTCCTGACCGGCCCGCAGGAGGCCTTCGGGGAGCAGGACCGTGCCGGTGGCCAGCGCCACCACGTCGATCCTGGTCCCGAGTTCGGCCGCGAGCGCGGCCATGGCCGCCCGTTCCCGGCCGTCCCGGAGGTCGACGAGCGCCGCGACCACATAATGATCACGAGGCCGGACGGCGTGCAGCGCCCGCAGCGTGTTCCGGGCCGTTGTGCCGGTGGACATCTCGTCGTCCACGAGCACCACCGGGCCGGCCGTGTCGAGCAGGTCGGCCGGCACGGGCAGCAGCAGATGGCTGGTGGCGTGGCTGTGCTCCTCCTCGAAGCCGCCGGCCGGGGCGATCCCCTCGACCGGACGCCGGGTCGAGTGCAGGTAGACCGCGTCCCCCAGCGCGTCGGCGACGGCGTGCCCCAGCGCCGTCGCGGTCTCGGCGTACCCCAGGACCACGGCGCGGACCGGCTCCCGGGGCTCACGCATCAGGTCCCTGAGCCCGGCCGCCGCCCCGGGCCGGCCGGCCAGCGCCCCCCGCAGAAGCGCTCCGGCGGTCTGGACGTCAACGGCGGTGCCCAGGAGTTCACCCCGCACCAGCTCGCCCAGGAGCAGACCCGAGGCGTAGACGAGCCTGGGGTCGGTGGGGACGTGCTTGCCGAGGACCGTGGAGACCAGGAGATGGGCCCGGCGCGGGTTGCGGCGCACGGCCAAGCCGACCAGTTCGGGCAGGGTGGCCTCCACCCGACGTGCCCCGTCGGACAGGGCGACGCCCAGGCGGTCGGCGACCCATGCCCCGGACCAGGCCCGCATCAGCGGACCAGAGCCGCGTCGAGGAGATCCACGAACCCGGCGTCCTCGGCGGCCACGCCGAAGACCCTGGCGCGGCGCATCAGCCGCTCGGCCCAGGCCCGGTGCGGCTTTGCTTCGTTCATCTTGTTGGCATAGCTGGAGGCCATCGCACCCCCGGCCGGGACCCCGAGGATGTCGGTGGCGTCGCAGTACTCCTCGTGGGTGACGACCGACAGGGCGTGCACGGCCGCGACGTGGCTGGGATGGATGACGGTCTTGCCGGTCAGCCCGTTGGCCTTGTCCAGGATGACCTCGCGGATCAGTCCGTCCAGGTCGGCAGTGATCAGCTGGCGACGCAGCGGCCCGGCGTCGTGCTCCTCGAACGGTGACTGCCGTAGCTGCGGCTTGAACAGGCGCTCACCGTGGGAGAAGTACTCCCAGACCGGGCCGGTCACCACGAAGCCCGAGTCGTCGGCGCGGCCGAGCACGTTGACCACGTCGGCGATCACGCTGGCCACCGGGTGGATGTCGTAGATCGTCAGGTCCCGGGGACGGCGCAGGCCGTAGGCGGCGCACAGGTCGGTCGCACCCAGGCGGACGGCGAGGATCTTCTCCCGGTGCTGGGCCAGGAGCCGTGCGACGTCGTGCAGCACGCCCATCCGGGTCTCCCGGTAGATGGCGTCGCGGGTCTCGATCACCGGCAGCCCGAGCAGCCTGCTGCCGCTGTCGGTGGTCGCCTGGCCGAGCGCGTCCAGGAACTCCTTGCCGCCCTCGGCCTCGAACTTGGGCAGCACGAACCCGGTGATCAGTACGACGGCCTCGCCCAGCCGGGTGGTGAGGTCCGGGATCTGGTCGGGAGTGCGGACCCGGATGAACAGCAGCGGAGCCTCCGCCCCGGTCCGGTGCACCGTGCTGATCTGGGTGACGAGGTTGGCCTCCGCGGCCGAGACGTCCTCGTCCGGAATGGAGTCCTCAAGGCAGACGACCATGCTGCGCACTCCCTGGCGCGCGCACTTGGTGATGTCTGCGGCGAGGGTGACCCGCGTCGCGGGACTGTAAAGAGTGGCGCCCAAGGCGACGGCGAGGATCGCCGGATCATCGCCCCGTCCGAACTCCTGGGGCTGGCGGTGGAAAAGCTGCTCGCGGCGCGCGGCGGCGATTTGATCGAAGTGGCGCACGACCTGAAACCCTCCCGTTCGTTCAGGCCACATAACGCCGGGACCACGCTTGCAGTTCCGCCTTCGGGGCCAACATCCCAATTTTAGCAAGGAAAGCATGAAACGCCCGAAATGATGGTTATCGGCACGTTAAATGCAGATATCCCCTTGGGGCTACCATCGACAGGCATGACCCAGCTCTCCAAGGGCGCGAACCTCGCGCTCCACGCCACCTCCGTCCGGGCGGTGCTCTTCTGGAACCCCGCTCCGGGCGCTCCGGACGTCGATGCCTCGGCTCTGCTCGTCGGGCCGACAGGCAAGGTCCGCTCACCCGAGGACTTCGTGCACCTCGGACATCTCACCCATCCGTCGGGAGCGGTCCGGCACGAGGGCGAGCAGGTCTCGGCCGGGATCGCCGGGGCCGGCCTGACCATCGACCTCGCCGCCCTCGACCCCTCGGTCGAGAAGGTGGTCCTCACCGCCTCCACCGAAGCGGTCTTCGGCGCGGTCCAGGGCCTCCAGCTGCGCCTGTTCGACCTGAGCGACGGCCAGGCCGCCGCCTCCTTCGCGATCACCGACGCGGCCTCGGAGACCGCCCTGGTGACCGGCGAGCTCTACCGGCACGGCGGCGGCTGGAAGTTCCGCGCGATCGGCCAGGGCTATGCCAGTGGCATGGACGGCCTGGCCGCCGACTACGGGATCACCACGCCCCAGTCGACCCGCCCGGACCCGTTCGCCGGGGCCCCGCCGACGACACCCCAGCCCTATCCGGCCCCACCGACCGCGCCCCAACCCCTACAGCCCCAGGCCTACCCGGCCCCGCCGCAGCCCGGCCAGCACCGCCCGACCGCGCCCTATCCGCCGAGCAGCCCGCCGCCCCAGCCCGGTGGGCCCACTGCATACCCGCCGACCTCTCCCCCGCCCGGCAGCCCCGCACCGGGCGGTCCCGCACCCGGCGGACCACCGCCCTACCAGCCGGGCAGCCCTCCGCCGCCCGCGCCCTACCCGCCGTCGCGGCCCACCGCGCCCTACCCGCCGGGCCGGCCCGACCAGCCGTACTGATCGTC
>JBDSTJ010000630.1:0-8874 GCA_039928335.1 Streptosporangiaceae bacterium
CCTGCCGCTCGGCCGGCTCGGCAAGACCAAGGAGGTCACCGGTCTGGTCTCCTTCCTGGCCTCCGACGACGCCTCCTACTGCTCCGGCAGTGAGGTCCTCGTCGACGGCGGCATGATCAGCGGCCCCGGCTTCTGATCTTCGGCGGTTCTGGGAGACTGCCGGGCGTGGAGATCAGGGAACTGCACGCGTGGCCGTCGACGCCGGCGGACGCCGAGGCGATCCAGGACCGGCTGCGGCCGCTGGTGGTCGAGGAGGCCGGGCCGCAGCGACCGGCGACCATGGCGGGGCTGGACGTGGCGTACGCCGCCGACCGGCTGGCCGCCGCCGTCGTGGTCCTGGACGCGACGACATTCGAGGTCGTCGAGGAGGCCACGGCCGTGGACCGGCCGTCCTTTCCCTACCTGCCGGGGCTCTTCGCCTTCCGGGAGCTGCCCGCGCTCGTCGAGGCCCTGCGGAAGCTCAGGACCGTTCCGGACCTGCTGGTCTGCGACGGTCACGGGCTCGCGCACCCGCGCGGGTTCGGGCTTGCCTGCCATCTGGGCGTGCTCACCGGGCTGCCGACGATGGGCGTCGGCAAGACCCACCTGATCGGCGCGTACGACCCGGTCGCCCCGGAGCGCGGCTCCGTCAGCCCGCTTCGCCACGAGGGCCGCACGGTCGGGCGGGTGGTGCGCACCCAGCAGGGCGTCAAACCGGTGTACGTCTCCGTCGGGCACCGGATCGATCTGGAGACCGCGACCCGGCACCTGCTCGCGCTGAGCCCGCGGTTCCGGCTGCCCGAGACGACCCGGCAGTCCGACCAGCTGTCCCGGCGGGCCCTGCGGGTCTGACGCGGCCTGGCCGGATCAGGCCACGGCCGGGTGCATCCGTGCTGGGCGTCCGGGCGGAAGTCCGGGCACAGCTCGCGAGAGTCGCGGGCGGAACGGAGACGGACCATGATCTCGATCAGGAGCATCAGCGTGGTGGCGGCGACGGCAGCCCTGCTCGTCGGACCGGTGACCGGTGCCTCCGCGGCATCCACAGCACCCAAGGCGCCCGTCAAGGGCGGCGTCACCACGGTGAGGACCGCTCCGGGCCTCGCGACGACGCTGCTGAAGAACAACCTGTTCGCCTACGGGGTCTCCCCCGGCAGGACGGGGGTGGCGGCCAACACCGGGATCGCCCTGACGTTCTCCCTTCCGGTGACCGGCGGGAAGGCGAGTGTCAGCCCGCTGGGCGGCACCGTCAAGCACAGCGGCTCGATCGCGTTCGTCAACTTCGCCCTCGGCAAGCGGATCAAGGTGGGGAACTTCACCATCGACCTCACCAAGGGCAGGTTGACCGGGATCGTCAACGGCGACCCGAAGGCCCGGGTGCCGCTGTTCGACCTCGACCTGAGCAAGGCCAAGCTCAAGGTGACCAGGCACCGGGTGACCGCGTCCCACGTCGGGCTCAGGCTCACCGCGACGGCGGCGGGGGCGCTCAACACGACCCTGTGCACGAAGGTGTTCACGGCGGGTCTGCTGCTGGGCTCGGCCACCACCCAGCTGAAGATCTGACCACCCGGGAACCGGCGACCCCGCCCCAGCGGCGGGGTCGCCTCGGCGACCGGACACCCAGCCGATACCGTGCATTCGTGGATCAAGCTGTGGAAGCCCTCGACGACGCCTCGCTGGCGGAGGGGTTCCGGCAGGGCCGCGAGGACCACCTGGCCGAGGCCTACCGGCGCTGGTCCCGGCTGATCCACACGATCGCGCTGCGGTCGCTGGGCAACGTCGCCGACGCCGAGGACGTCACCCAGCAGGTGTTCGTGTCGGCCTGGCGCGGCAGGCACACCTACGACCAGAGCATGGGCCCGCTGGCCGCCTGGCTGGTCGGCATCGCCAAACGGCGGGTCGCCGACCGGTGGGCCGCCCGGAAACGCGAGGAACGGGCGTCCCAGGCCGCAGGGTCCGACAGCGGCATCGACGTCACGGAGATCGCCGAGAGCGTGCTGCTCGCCGAGGAGCTGGTCAGGCTGGGCGAACCACGGCGTACGATCCTGGAACTCGCCTTCTACCAACAGCACACCCACCTAGAGATCGCGGAGAAGCTCAACTTGCCGCTGGGGACCGTCAAGAGCCATATCAGGCGCGGCCTCGGCTCCCTGCGGACCCGTCTGGAGGGTGGCCGGTGACCCACCGCGACGCTGATCGCCTCGCACTGCTCGCCCTGGGCGAGCCCGACCCCGCGGCCGAATCCCACCTCGTCTACTGCCCGGACTGCACCGCCGAGCTCGCGGCCCTGCGGGAGGTCGTCACCAGCGCGCGGTCCGGGCCGCGCCCCGAAGAACTCCAGGCTCCACCCGACCAGGTCTGGAAGCGCATCTCCGCCGAACTCGAGCTGAAGCCCGGCCGGCGGATCCGCCGCGACTTCCTGCTGGTCCTGGCAGCCTGCCTGGTGGGCGTGCTGGCGGGGGTGGGCGTGGTCTCCCTCGCCGACCGCCCGGATGTGCGCACCCTCAGCCGGGCCGCGCTGGAGCCGCTGCCGGGCAAACCCGCACACGGAGCGGCCGAGGTCCAGCGCACCGGTTCCGGGCTCCGCCTGTCGGTCACGGTCGATGATCTCCCCCGGGTCGCGGGCTTCTACGAGGTGTGGCTGCTGGACCGGGCGGCCGGCCGGCTGATCTCCGTCGGCGGGTTGCCCGCCTCGGGCCGGGCCGCCTTCGCCCTGCCCGCCGGCCTGGACCTGGCCGAGTTCCCCGTCGTCGACGTCTCGCTGGAGCCCTACGACGGCGACCCCGCCCACTCCAAGAACAGCTTCGCGAGGGGAACCCTGCCGGGCTAGATATGCCCGGTTCATCCGGAATCGACTCTCCGGAAGGCGCTCGTCCGGAAAGCATCCGTCCTCAAGGCCGATGCGCCCGGGATGGCCTGATCTGTGGGGTGTGCGGCGTTGCCGCCATGGGCCGGGGAGCCCAAGCTGGAGACATGGGAAGAGAGGTCGTCCTCGCGGTCTTCGACGGGGTGCAGTTGCTGGACGTCGCGGGCGTCACCGATGTGTTCGACGGGGCCGGTTACGGCGTGCGGCTGGCCTCGGTCGGGGGCCGGGACGTCACGGCGTCCGCGCGGGTCAGGCTCGGCGCGCACCTGGACCTCGCCGATTTGCACGAAGTCGACACGCTGATCGTCGCCGGGGGCTTCGGGTACGAGCAGGCGGTCGCCGATCCCGTACTCCTCGGGCATCTGCGGCGGATCAGGGCACGGCGGATCGCCTCGGTGTGCACCGGCGCGTTCGTGCTGGCCGCGGCCGGGCTGCTCCGGAGCCGGGCCACGACGCACTGGTCGATGTGCGCGGAACTGCAGAAGCTGTATCCGGACCTGGAGGTCGTGCCCGACGCCGTGTTCGTCCGGGACGGGAACGTCACGACGAGCGCCGGGGTCAGCGCGGGGGTGGATCTGTCGCTGGCGCTGGTCGAGGACGACTGCGGTACCGAACTGGCCAGGACGGTCGCCAAGTGGCTCGTCGTGTTCATGCAGCGCCCCGGCGGCCAGTCCCAGTTCAGCGTTCCGGCGCGGCTGCCGCCCGTCCGGCACGACGGGCTCAGGCGGCTTCTCGACGCACTCGCGGCCGACCCGGCGGCCGACTGGTCGCTGGCCGCCATGGCGGAGCGGGCCTCGCTGAGCACCCGCCACTTCAGCCGGATCTTCCCCCGGGAGACCGGGGTCAGCCCCGGCCGGCACGTGGAACGGCTCCGGGTCGAGGTCGCGCGGTCGCTGCTGGAGACCGGTGGCGACGGCGTCGACTCGATCGCCCGACGCTGCGGCTTCGGCAGCGCCGAGACCATGCGGCGGGCGTTCCTGCGGGAGCTCGGCGTCCCGCCCTCCGACTACCGAGACCGCTTCCAGCGAAGGGAATACCCATGGACATCGCCTTCGTCCTCTACGACGGCATGACCGCCCTCGACGTGATCGGCCCGTATGAGGTCCTCGCCTCCCACCCGGACGTCACCGCGCACTTCGTCGCCGACCGGCTCGGCCCGGTCCGGTGCGACTCCGGCGCGATCCTGCACGCCACCCGGACCTTCGCCGAACTCTCCGCGGCGGACGTGATCGTCGTCGGCGGGAGCAGCCGGTGGCGGGACGCCCTGGAACACCAAGAGATGATCACCTGGCTGGCCGACGCCACCGCGACCTGGAAGTCCTCGGTCTGCACCGGCTCGACCCTGCTCGCCGAGGCGGGCCTGCTCCGGGGCCGCCCCGCGACCACCCACTGGGCGGTCTTCGACCACCTCACCGGGCAGGGCGCGATCGCCACCCACGAACGGGTCGTCCAGGACGCCCAGGTCATCACCGCGGCGGGGGTCTCCGCGGGCATCGACATGGCGCTCCGCCTCGCCGCCGAGATCTGGGACGAGACGACCGCGAAGGCCCTCCAGCTCGGCATCGAGTACGATCCGGAGCCGCCCTTCGACGCGGGCAGCCCGCGCACCGCACCGCCCGAGGTCGTCGAGCTCCTGCGCGGGATTCTCCTCGCCTGACCTCGGCCGGGGTCAGCGCACGAGCAGGACGATCCCGGCGACGACGGCCTGGACGGGGAAGGTCGCCCAGAGCCAGTACGACCTGATCGGCAGCTTGAGCCAGGACCGGAAGGTCGCGGACGCGCCGAAGCTGAGGCCCAACCAGATCACGGCGGCGGGCAGCCCGAACACCGGCTCCTCGGAGATCATGCCGTAGGCGACGAAGGCCATACCGGTGGCGAACCAGATCAGCGCGGCACCGAGCACCACCGCCGTGAGCCGGTGGGACCAGGGGACGGTGGTCGGTGTCATCGCTTGCAGCATGGGGCCGACGTTATCAAAGCGCCATCAAAGTGCCGGGACCCGATCCTGCCAGCGCTCGACCGCCTCGAGCTGGGCGGCGAGCGAGATGAGCTTGGCCTCCTCGCTGTCGTGGCCGAGCAGCTGCGCGCCGATCGGCAGCCCGCTCCGGCTGAACCCGGCCGGCACGTTCACCCCGGGCCAGCCCAGGACGTTCCAGGTCCAGGCGAACGGGCAGGACGCGGCCACCCCTGACTGGGTCCGCTGGTAGCCGGCCCCGTCGAACTCGCCGACCCGGTGCGCGAGCTGCGCGGTCGTCGGGGTCAGCACCACGTCGGCGATCTGGAAGATCCGGCCGACCCGGCGGCGCAGGTAGGGATCGATCCGCCGGGCGGTGGGCAGCAGGCGCCTGCCGACCGTACGGCCGATCTTGGCTTCGAACTCGGTGCGGCCCTCGGGCTGCGCGCCGGGGATCGAGTCGAGCCAGTCCGCGACGCCGCTGGTCCCGCGCGGCACCAGGCCGAGCGCGATCGGACCGTAGTCGGGGTCGGCGGGGAAGACCTTGTGGCCCAGCGCGGTCAGCACCCGGGCCAGCCGCTCGACCGCCAGCCGCACCTCGGGGTCGATCCGGCCGGGCACGCCCAGCGCGGTCCTGAACGACAGGGCGATCCGCAGCCGCCCCGGGTCGGTCCTGGCGGCGTCGGCGAACGGGGTCAGCGGCCGGTCGATCTGGTAGACGTCGTCGGGGTGGCTGCCCGACAGCACGTCCAGGAGCAGGGCCGCGTCCCCGACCGTCCGGGCCAGTGGCCCCCACACGGTCAGCCCGTTGAACGGGTCGGTCTGCGGATAGCCGGAGATCCGGCCGCGCTGGGGCTTGATCCCGACGAGGTGGCTCCAGGCCGCGGGGATCCGGATGGACCCGGCCCCGTCGGAGCCGACCGCGACCGGCACCATGCCGGCCGCGACGGCCGCCGCAGAGCCGCCTGAGGACCCGCCGGGAGTGAAGCCGGGCTTCCACGGGTTGCGCGCCGCGCCGTACCCGGGTGACTCGCTGAACGGCCAGAGCCCGATCTCGCAGGTGATGGTCTTGCCGACGATGACGGCTCCGGCGGCGCGCAGCCTGCGCACCTGCTCGGCGTCCTCGGTCTGCACGGGGTGGTCGCCTCTGACCGCGAACGGGGTGGTCTCGCCCACGATGTTGGTGTCGTCCTTGATCGCGACCGGTACACCGAGCAGCGGCAGCCGCTCGCCCCGGGAGAGCCGCTCGTCGGCCTCGGCGGCCTCGCGGCGGGCGGCCTCGTGCCGGACCACCCGGAAGGCCCCGATCCGACCGTCGACCTCGTCGATCCGGTTCAGGGACGCCTCGACGAGCTCCTTGGAGGAGACCCGGCCGGTCGCCGCCAGCTCGGCCTGCTCCGCCAGTCCCTTGTACGCCAACTCGCTCATCCGCGCTCCCTAGTCGTTCGTTCGAACGAACGATATGATGAACTCCGGGTGTTTGGGAAGATGGAGAGACGATGAACGATGCACGGGAGCGGATCCTCGACGCGACCCTCCGCCTGATCGGCGAGAAGGGCATCGGCGCGGTCACCAACCGCAGCGTCGCCGCGGCCGCCGACGTCTCCCTCGGCACCCTCACCTACCACTTCGGCAGCCGGACCACTTTGCTGCGGGAGAGCCTCGACCGGTTCGTGGACTCCGAGATCGACCGCATCACCACGATCGTGGTGACCCTGGCCGACGCCGGCCTCGCCCCCGAGGAAGCCGCGGAGGAGGTACAGAAGGCCATCGTGAGTTTCGCCTACGGCCCCGAGCAGGTCGCGAACCTCGAACTCCACCTGCACGCCTCCCGGGACGAGTCCGTCCGCGAGGCCGCCCAGCGCTCCGTGGACGCCTACGACCGCTTGGCCACCGCGATCCTGGGCGGCCTCGGCATCCCCGACGCCGCCCGCTACGCCCCCACCGTCGTCTCCCTCATGTACGGCCTGGCCGTGCGCCGCCTCGCCACCGGCGACCCCCACGCCACGGGCACCGCCGAAGCCCTCCGCCTCCTCCTCCACGGCGCGCTCACCGACTCCCAGCCCTGAGCGGCCGCCGGTGGACTCGACCGGGCCACGAGCACGTCCACGAGCCCATCGGTGATCATCAGCCGGCACGACCACGCCCCGCTGCCCGAGGTCTGCGAATACCGAACCGCAAGGACAGCTCTGGACGAACAGCCGTTCCCCCGGTCGTCATACGTTGACCTTTCGCCGGACACCTAGAAGGCTGCTGAAAATCTTGTGTTCTGGGCCTGCCGCGTTAGCGGCTGGCCCAGACTGCTGTTCGTGGTGATGGGTGAGTGGGATGGGGAGTTGGTCGGCCCGGATGTGTGGGAGACGTGCCGGGGGTTGATCCCGGTGGGGAGTGTGTTCGCGTTCCTGGCCGAGTACCGGGAGGTGTTGTTTCCTGCCGGGATGTTCGCCGACATGTATCCCTCGCGGAACGGGCGGCCGAGCGTGCCGCCGCACGTGCTGGCGTGTGTGCAGGTTCTGCAGGCGCTGCTGAACCGCTCGGACTTCGAGGCGGTGCAGGAGCTGCGGTGTGACCTGCGGTGGAAGGCCGCCTGCGGACTGGGTCTGTATGACACGGGGTTCGATCCGTCGTTGTTGACGTACTGGCGGCAGCGGCTGGCCCGTTCGGGGAGGCCGGACCGGGTGTTCGAGACGGTCGCGCGGGTCGTGAAGGAGACCGGGGCGCTCAGGGGAAGGCAGCGGCGGGCGCTGGATTCCACCGTGCTGGACGACGCGGTCGCCACCCAGGACACCGTCACCCAGGTGATCGCCGCGGTCCGCCGCGTGATCCGGGACGTTCCCGGCGCGGCCGGGGTGGCGGCCGTGCAGTGCACCGGCCATGACTACGCAGATCCCGGCAAGCCCCGTATCGCCTGGAACGATGAGCAGGCCCGTGCTGTGCTGGTGGACGCACTGGTGGGCGACGCGCTCAGGCTGCTGGGCCACCTGCCCGCCCAGGAACTCGGCGAAACGGCGGCGAACGCGGTCGGGATCCTGGCGCTGGTGGCCGGGCAGGACGTCGAACCCGCGCAGGACTCCGACGGGCGGGACGGCCGGTGGCAGATCACCAAGGGCACGGCACCCGATCGGATGGTCTCGACCGTCGACCCCCAGGCGCGGCACGTCCACAAGACCCGCACCCACCGCCAGGACGGCTATAAAGCCCACGTGGTGGTCGAACCGGAGACCGGCCTGTTCACCGCCGTCGCCCTCGCCCCCGGCTCGGGGGCCGACCATCACGAGGCCGTGATCGGGATCGAGCTGCTCGCAGACGAGCCCGAACCCGTCCAGGCGTTCGGTGACACCGCCTACTCCACCGGCCCCGCCCGGGCCACCCTCACCCAGCAGGGACACCGGCTGTTCCTCAAACCCGCACCCCTGCGCCCGGCCGTCCCGGGCGGGTTCACCCTGGACGACTTCCTCATCGACACCGCCGCGTCCCTCGTGACCTGCCCGGCCGGTCACGCCGTCCCCCTCAAAGCGGCCGCAGGCCAGCACCGGCAACGCAAGGCGATGTTCGGCAGGCTCTGCCACGGCTGCCCGCTCCGCGACCGCTGCACCACCGCCAAAGCCGGCCGGATCCTGACCATCCGCCCTCACCACGACGAGGCGGCCGCCGCCCGCCACCAGGCCGCCACCGACCCCGACTGGCAGGCCTCCTACCGCCGCTGGCGGCCCCCTGTCGAACGCGCCATCGCCTGCCTCACCCGCGACGGCTGCCGCCGCCTGCGCTACCTCGGCACGATCAAGAACAACGCCTGGCTCCACACCCGCACCGCCGCCCTCAACCTCACCACCCTCATCCGCCTCGGCCTCACCCACACCGGCAGCACCTGGACCCTCACCCCCGCTTAACACCGGGAGGGGACCGGCCTCCGACCGGTCCCCTCCCAACAAGATTTTCAGCAGCCTTCTTGGCGCTGTCTCAGGGCTGGTGGAGGGCGATGAGGTTCTCCACCTTCGTCTTGAGTCCGGCGAGTTGTGCCTTGAGCGGCGTGAGGACGGTGGAGTTGCGGCCGATCAGTTGCCGTTCGTAGGCGGCT
>JBDSTJ010000631.1:0-14924 GCA_039928335.1 Streptosporangiaceae bacterium
CGGGGCGGGGCGGCTGTTCGCGCTGGGCGGCCGGGACCTGGCCGCCCACGGGGGGCCAGACCTGGGCGTCGGTGCGGTTGGCCACCGAGTCGGGGCTGCTGACCTGCGCGGCCGGGCGGGCGGGCTCGCTCGGCCAGCGCCGCTGCGCGGGCTTCGGCTCGGCCGGGGGCCGCCCCTGGCCGAACGAGCCCGGGACCTGGGGAATGTCCGGAGCCGTCACCGGCGGCGGCCCGACGGCCGGCCGCTGCTCGGCCACGACCTGCGGAATGTCCGGAACCGTGGTGGGCGGCGGCGCGACCTCGGCCGCGCCCTCCTGCACCGGCTCCACCTCGGAAACGACCGGCTCCTCACCCACGGACCCCACGGGCTCCGCCGTTACCGACTCCGCCGTCACCGACTCCGCCGTCACCGACTCCGCCACGACCGGCGTCAGCGCATCGGGCCGCGTGTCGGGGACCGGCTCGACCGAGACGCCCTCGGAGTCGGCCTGGACGACCGGCTCAGCCCGGACGACCGGCTCGGCCTCCTCGACCCGGACACCCGGCCGCTCCACCTCGGCCGCAGCCTCCTCGACCTCAGCGGCCGGCTCCTCCACGAGAGCCGCAGGCTCCTCAACCGGTACGACCGGTACGACCTCCTCGGCCGGGACGACGTCGGCGCCGGGCCGAGGTGCGGCAGGGGCGGCCACCGCGGGCGGTTCGGCAGGCAGGACGGGGTCGGGCTGGGGGGTTGCTCTTAGGTCTGCGGGGGCGGGAGGACCGGGGACGGCCTGCCGGAACTCGACGGCGGACTCCCCTGGGCTGCGGACGCCGGAACCGGGGGCGCGCTTGCCGGGGGTCTGGACAGGAGTCTGGACGGGGGTCCACTCGGTTTCGGGGTCGTGCGGGACGGCCTCGGGGGTCTGCGGAGGCACTTCGAGGGTCGGCGTGACCGGCAGGGGTTCGGGCCGGCTCCGGGCGACCGGCACGTCCGCGGCGGGGCCGGACAGGACGATCGCGGGGCGGCGCGGCTGCTCGGGCTGCGGCGGGGCCTCGCGGACGAGGGTCTCCTCGCGCAGGATGCTGTCGGGGACCAGCACGTGCTGGGTGCTCATCTCGTGCTGCATCCGGGCGACCGCCCCGGCGTGCGCCGCCGCGTACTCGGCGGCGTACTCCGACAGGGGCTGGGGAGCGGCGGCGGTGGCGGGGCGCGGGGTGGGCACCGCGGCGGCCTTGCGCACCGCGACCAGCCGCGGGGCGATCTGGGCGGGCGAACGCCACACCCGCGCGACGACGAAGACCTCGCGGGGTTCGCGGATCGGGGTGAGACGGCACCAGGTGCGCGGCTCGGCGACGTACCGGCCGTGTGACTGGAGGAGTTCGGTGAGCCGTTTGCCCTCGATGACGGGCCGGGTCGCGAGCCAGGCCAGGACACCCGGCGGCACCAGGTAGAGGACGTGCCAGGGGGTCGCGAACGGAACGCCGAGGAACTGCAACAGCACGATCCACGGCAGGAACGCACCCGCGTAGACACCGATCGTGACCAGCGGAAGCGGCATGGGCAGCCGCAGGTCGTACAGCTTGTACAGCCGCTTCTCGATACGCCACACATTGGTGTATGTAGGCAGATCCATCTGTGCCCCGCTCCCTTCGCCGAGTCAGCCCCGCCCGAGCCTGGTCAGTTCAGGTCGACGCCCAGGGCCTTGGCGATGGCCTTGGCCGTCACCTCGATGATGTTGGGGACGTAGAAGATGATGCCGATCCCGATCGCGAGCATGATGAACTGCGCGAACCGGGTGATCTCCCTGGTGAACAGGAAGAACAGCGCGACGATCGACACGATCACCAGGAACAGCGGGCCGAACAGGTTGCGGAGCCAGGTGGCGAGGTCATCGGTCTTGAGATCTGTGTTGGGCTCGGCCAGGACCTGCGCCGCCGCCACTATGTGGTGAAGCACGAAAACCTTCTCTCTAGGACCCGGCCGGCAGGGCGCCGCTGATCGAGCGAACCGTCCACTGGTCGCTCTTCTTGACGACGACGAGCTCGTAGACCTGCGTCAGCAGGCCCGCGGTGCTCACTCTCGGTGGGGTTGGGGGGACCGTCCAGGTGACGTTGGCGGTCACGGTGCGCTCGTCGGCCGCCCCCTTGGGGGCGGTGATGTCGGTGAGCGCGGCATAGGTCACGGCCGCGCCGAGCCCGGTGATGCCCGGGTCTGCGAACCGGGACAGGAAGACCTTGTCGCTCGCGGCGTAGGCCTGGAAGAAACCGACCAGCTGGGTCTTGAGCTGGCCCTCCAGTGCGGTGTCGTGTTCGACGGCCGAGGCCTGCGGAAGCGCGGCCTTCTTGGGCGGTTCGAGCAGCGCGGGCTGGCCGGACACGACCATCGCGCCGTCCTTGGTGTAGACCGGCACGGCCAGCCGCAGCCAGTGGCTGCCGACCTCGGCCAGCACCGTGACCACGCCGTTGTTGAGGCCGCGCGCCTCGACGCCGGCGACCTGGAGTGAGTCGACGGCGAGGTCCCCGACGGCGTTCCAGCCGAACTGCCCGTCGGCCCCGTCGGGGATGAAGGTCTGCAGCTCGGTCTGCCGCTGGGGCGACTCCCGGCCGTTGTAGTTGAGGTAGACGCGCGAGAACTGCATGGCGAACGCCGAGGCCTCGGCCACCGGGAACCTGTCCTGGGAGCTGGGCGTCACCGGGCCGGTCGGCTCGGTGTCGGCGGTGAAGCGTTCGAAGGGAGCCCGGATGCCGTTGACGATGACCACCACGACGAAAGTCCACAGCACCGCCCGGCCCACCCAGATCCACCAGCGACCACCTCCGCCGCTCCAGCCCTTTGCGGGCTTGGGCGGACGGGCGTCCCACGGTTCGCCCTGCGCACCCGGTGAGCCCGGCGAAGCCGGCGCTGGGCCGTCGTCCACGGCCGATCTGCGAGCCATTGCTCCTCCGCCTTGGCGCCTCGCCCCCGGGCGGCGCGCGTCACTTGTCTCGTGGCCACGAGCGTGGCCGCGAGGACCAATTGTTCCAGTGACTTACCGAGTTGCCCATACTCGGCACGCGGTATTGCCTGATGTACCGCAACTCACTCGTACCACAAACCTCAGACGTTGAAGCGGAACTCCACTACGTCACCGTCTCGCATCACATAGTCCTTGCCTTCCATCCGGGCCTTGCCGGCGGCGCGGGCGTTGGGGATGGAACCCTCGGTGACGAGGTCGTCGAAGGACACGATCTCGGCCTTGATGAAGCCGCGCTGGAAGTCGGTGTGGATGACCCCGGCGGCCTCCGGCGCGGTCGCGCCCTTGGCGATCGTCCAGGCCCGGGTCTCCTTGGGGCCGGCCGTCAGGTAGGTCTGCAGGCCGAGGGTGTCGAAACCGATCCGGACGAGCTGGGCGAGACCGGACTCCTCCTGGCCCATCGACTGCAGCAGTTCCAGGGCCTCCTCGTCGGAGAGCTCAATCAGCTCCGACTCGATCTTGGCGGAGAGGAAGATCGCCTCGGCGGGGGCGACCAGGCCGCGCAGCTTGTCCTTGAGCGCGTCGTCGCCCAGCTCGTCGTCGAGGTTGAACAGGTACAGGAACGGCTTGGCGGTGAGCAGGTGCAGCTCGCGCAGCAGGCCCAGGTCGAGGCCGGATCCAAAGATCGTCCCGCCGCGGTTGAGCACGTCCTCGGCCTTCTTGATCTCCGCGACGGTCGCGGCGACCTCCTTGTCCTTCTTGGCGTCCTTCTCCAGCCGCGGCAGTACCTTCTCGATCGTCTGCAGGTCGGCCATGATCAGCTCGGTGTTGATCGTCTCGATGTCGCGCAGCGGGTTGGTCTCACCGTCCACGTGCACCACGTCGGGGTCGTTGAAGGCCCGGATGACCTGACAGATCGCCGCGGTCTCCCGGATGTTGGCCAGGAACTTGTTGCCCAGGCCCTGGCCTTCCGAGGCGCCCTTGACGATCCCGGCGATGTCGACGAACTCGATCGTCGCCGGCAGGATCCTGGCCGAGCCGAAGATGTCGGCCAGCCTCTTCAGCCGGGGGTCGGGGACCCCGACGATCCCGACGTTGGGCTCGATCGTGGCGAACGGGTAGTTCGCGGCGAGCGCGTCGTTCTTGGTCAGGGCGTTGAAGAGGGTGGACTTGCCGACGTTGGGCAGGCCGACGATCCCGATGGAGAGACTCACGAGCAACGAGTCTATGACCTCCGGAGGAAGTCGGCGATGTGACGGAAGGCGGCCTTGCCTTCGGGGATGAAGTCGGCGAACACCGGGAAGACGTGGACGAGGCCCTCCCACTCCTGGTGGACCACCTCGATTCCGGCGTCGGCGGCGAGCCTGGCGACCAGCCGGGCGTCGTCGCGGAGGATCTCCGAGCCGCTGGCGATCACCATCAGCCGGGGCAGTCCCCGGTAGTCCCCGGCGATCGGGGCGTACAGGGCGTCGTCCTCGGCCAGACCCGCGCAGAAGCGGCTGCCGAGCCAGGCCAGTTTCACCGCGGGGATCAGGTGGTCGGTGCGCTCGTTGAGCCGGTGGGACTCGGCGGCGCAGGCGATGTCGGCCCACGGGGAGATCACCACGGCGGCGGACGGCTGCGGAAGGCCGCGCCGCTTGAGCGTGTGCAGCAGGGACAGGGCGAGATGGCCGCCGGCCGAGTCGCCTCCCACCACGATGTTGTGGGCCTCGATCCCCCGGGCCAGCAGGGCCTCGTAGGCGACCAGAGCGTCGGCGAGCGCGTCCGCGGGGGTGTGCTCGGGCACCAGCCGGTAGTCGACCATCAGGACCGCACGGCGGGTCGAGGCCGACAGCCGCCAGGAGAACCCCCGGTAGATCCGCGGGTTGCCGAAGAAGTAGCCGCCGCCGTGCAGGTAGAGGAAGACCCGGTCCTCGTGGACCCGGCCGGCGCGCACCCACTCCCCGGTGAACTCCCCGAACGACTCCGGCACGATCTTCACGCCGGGCGGGACCCGGCCGGGCACCCGGCCGGTCACCCACTGGAACGCCCGCAGCCCGGCATCGGTGTTGGGCGAGGCGGCCCAGGCCGCGCGCGCAGTCGCCCTGATGATCCGGTTGGCGATCCCGGCCGCCCGGGTGGGGGCGCCGCCGGGTTCGAGGGCCAGGACGCGGGAGACACGCTGCTGCACGGGGTTCATGACGCAGATTCTCCTGGCGGACGAGCTGTTCGCACAACATGCCCCGCGCACAAATGAACGGCCGCGGGGCCCGGCCGTGCGACGATCGACGGATGAGTGTCGCGTTGCTGACCGGGCTCGTCATCGGCGTGGTCCTGGGGTTCGCCCTCGCGACGGCCCGGCAGGCCTCACTGATCGGGCGGGCGCGGGCGGCCGAGGAGAAGGTCACCTACGTCGAGGAACGGATGGCCGAGCACTTCGCGGCCCTGTCGGCGCAGGCCCTGGACGCCTCCAACCAGCGATTCCTGGAGCTGGCCGACACCCGGCTCAAGGCGGCGGGCATCGAGGCCGCCGGCGAGCTGGAACGCCGCAAGCTGGCAGTCGAGCACCTGGTGGAACCGCTCAAGGTCACCCTCGGCAAGGTCGAGGAACAGCTCAGGGAGCTGGAGATCGGCCGCCGGGAGTCCCATGCCATGCTCGCCAAGCAGGTCGACTTCGTCCGGCAGAGCTCCGAGCAGCTCCGCTCGGAGACCCAGACCCTGGTCAAGGCGCTGCAACGCCCCGAGGCGCGCGGCCGGTGGGGCGAGCTGCAGTTGCGCCGGGTCGTGGAGCTCGCCGGGATGACCCACCACTGCGACTTCGAGGAGCAGGCCACCGCGCACACCGTCGACGGGACCGTGCGCCCCGACCTGGTCGTCCGGCTGACCGGCGACAAGACGATCGTGGTCGACTCGAAGGTGTCGCTCGCCGCCTACCTCGACGCGGCCGCCGGCGACACCGAACGGCTGGCGGCCCACGCCCGGCACGTCCGCGAGCACGTCGACCGGCTCGCGGCCAAGGCCTACTGGCAGGCGTTCAGCCCCAGCCCGGAGTTCGTGGTCCTGTTCATCCCCGGCGAGGCGTTCCTGGCCCCGGCGCTCGACCGCGACCCCGCGCTGCTGGAGTACGCCATGGCCAAGCGGGTGCACATCGCCACGCCCACGACGCTGATCACGATGCTGCGGACCGCCTCCTACACCTGGCAGCAGGACGCGCTGTCGAGCAACGCACGGCTCGTCTTCGACCTGGGCCGGGAACTGTACGAGCGGCTCGGCACCCTCGGCGGACACGTGGAGGAGCTCGGCCGGACCCTGACGGGGTCGGTCAGGGCCTACAACCGCGCGGTCGGCTCGCTGGAGAGCCGGGTGCTGGTGACCGCCAGGAAGCTCAACGAGCTGGGCGTCACCGAGGCGGCGCTGGACGCCCCGCGCCCGGTCGAGGAGACACCCCGGGCCCTGTCGGCGGCAGAGCTTCTTGACGAAGAGATCTACAGGGTAGGTTTCGCTCCACGGCCCATCTCCAGCCGGCGGAGCCCGGAGGACGAACGATGATCACAGAGTCGCGCAAGACCGGAGCGCCCACCGTGTCGAAGCCGAAGCAACCAGGCATCACCCTCACCGGCCGGGGCGGCCTGGCCGTCCTGTTCGGCGTCACCCTGCTCGGGTCGTTCTTCGACGTCTCGATCGTGCCCGGCCTGGCGTTCGTCGCCGGCTGCGTGCTCGCCGCCGTCGCGACCAAGCCCTCGGATCTGCCCAGCCTGGTCGTGACCCCGCCCGTGGTGTTCTTCCTGGTGACTCTGATCGCCGAGTTCGTCGACGCGCTCGGCAGCCAGTCGATCGTGCAGAGCATGGCCGTCAGCGTCCCGCTCGCGCTCGGCCTGCAGGCCCTGTGGATCTTCGTCGGGACCGTCGCGGCGCTCGCCGTCGCGCTCCGCCGCGGGCTGCTGCGGAGCTGGCGTGACATCGGCGCGAAGCCGACCGCACCCCGGCTCACCCAGGAGCGCTACGTCGAGGAGGACGCCGTCCGCTGGGAGGAGTAGGCCGAGAGGGCCGAGGTCCGTTGTCGATTCTCTCTCTGGTTTCCCGAGTCGGACTCCGGCGGCGCTATCGTTCGAACGTGGACGTACCCCAGCGCCCGGTGCCGGCGAAGGCCGTACCGACCCGAGACATGCGCGCCTCCGACGGCGACCGCGAACGGGTCGCCGCGATCCTGCACGACGCCATGACCGACGGCCGGCTGTCCATGGAAGAGCACTCCCAGCGGATCGAAGGCGTCTTCACCGCCGTCACCCTCGGTGATCTGACCGCCTTCACCCTCGACCTGATGCCCGCCGACCAGCAGCCGTTCCGGGTCGACTCCCAGTCCCTGTACGCCTTCTTCGGCTCAGCCCACCGCGACGGCCGCTGGGTCGTCCCCGCGAAACTCCCCGTCGCCGCGATGTTCGGCACCGTCGAACTCGACCTGCGCGAGGCCATCCTCCAGCGCAAGCACATCGTGCTGGACGTCACCGCCCTGTGCGGCCGGGTCCGCATCCTGGTCCCCGACGGAGTCGAGGTCCGCGTCACCGGCCGCACCGTCCTCAGCACCCGCGACCTCAAGGTCCGGCCCGCGGGCGACGGCCCCCTGGTGGAGATCCGGGGCACCTTCATCCTCGGCTCCGTCAAGGCCCACGCCCCGAGGCGCCGCTGGCGGGACAGGTTGCGGAAATAGGGGGCGGTGTCTGAGTGCCGCCGAGCCCAACCCCTCGGACGAGTGTCCGTAGTGAGTGGCTCGGCCCCTCAACCCCTAGTCGAAGTTGATGGCGGAGTAGGCGCGGAGTTTGGAGAGTTGGTGTTCGCCGTCGACCTTGCGGATGGTGCCGCTGCGGCCGCGCATGACGAGGGAGTGGGTGGTGGCGACGCCTTTGCGGTAGCGGACGCCGTTGACGAGTTCGCCGTCGGTGATGCCGGTGGCGGCGAAGAAGACGTCGTCGGAGCTGACGAGGTCGTCGGTGGTGAGGACGCGGGTCAGGTCGTGGCCGGCGTCGATGGCGCGTTGGCGTTCGGCGTCGTCGGTCGGCCACAGCTTGCTCTGGATGACTCCGCCGAGGCATTTCATCGCGCAGGCGGCGATGATCCCTTCGGGGGTGCCGCCGATGCCGAGGAGCAGGTCGATGCCGGTGCCCTCCTTGGCGGCCATGATCGCGCCGGCCACGTCGCCGTCCCGGATGAACATGATCCGGGCCCCGGCCTCGCGGACCTCCTTGACGATGCCCTCGTGCCGCGGGCGGTCCAGGATCATGACGGTGACGTCGGACGCCGAGGAGCCCTTGGCCTTGGCCACGGCGCGGATGTTGTCGCCGACGGGGCGTTCGATGTCGACCACGTCGGCGGCTTCGGCGCCGGTGACGAGCTTCTCCATGTAGAAGACGGCCGAGGGGTCGTACATGGAGCCCCGGGGGGCGACGGCGATCACGGCGATGGCGTTGGGCATGCCCAGCGCGTTGAGGGTGGTGCCGTCGATCGGGTCCACGGCCACGTCGCACTCGGCTCCGCTGCCGTCGCCGACCTCTTCGCCGTTGAACAGCATCGGGGCGTTGTCCTTCTCGCCCTCCCCGATCACGACGACGCCCTTCATCGAGACGGTGTTGATCAGCTGCCGCATCGCGTTGACCGCGGCTCCGTCGGCGCCGAGCTTGTCCCCCTTGCCGACCCAGCGGGCGGCGGCCAGGGCGGCTGCTTCGGTGACGCGGACTAGTTCGAGGGCGAGGTTGCGGTCTGGAGCCTGCGGCGCTGTGGCGAGCGGAGAGGTTTCAGCGGACATGACGTGCCCTTCATTCGAAGCCGGGTTGCACCCGATTGTCCTGTCAGGGGCACCCTGCCCACAAATTGGACCAGACCATGCCCTCCCGGGGTCCGATGTCAGTCAAGGTCACGCTCTCGGCACCTCCCCGGTTCTGGACCGCGACATGCCGTAATCTCAACGTTCATGAGCAGTGAGATCGAGGAGACCGTGGCGCGCACTTCGGAACGGGGTGCCGCCACCCGGGGCGCGCTGCTGGCCGCCGCCCGGGTGGTCTTCTGTGAAGAGGGCTTCGCCCAGGCGGCCGTGACGGACATCGTGGCCAAGGCGGGGGCGAGCGTCGGGAGCCTTTACCACCACTTCAACGGCAAGGCCGACCTCTATCTGACCTTGTTCGAGGAGTTCCAGGGGCGGCAGCAGACCCGGACCCGCGAGGCGATCAACAAGGTCAGGGACGCGGGCGAGACCGATCCGATGCGCCTGTTCCTGGCGGGCGCGGCCGCCTATCTGGACGGCTCCACCTCGGAGCGGGCCATCTCGCGGCTGTTCATCTCCGGCGACGGCCCGCCCGGGTTCGACCGGATCATGCGGGAGCGGCTGCGCAAGTGGGCCCGGCGCAATGCGGCCCTGTTCCACACCGAGGACGGCGTGGACGAGCCGCTGGTGATCGTGCTGACCGGGGCGATGATCAGCGCCGTGTCCGAGGTGACCCTGGACGAGGACGAGAGGCACTCGCGGCGGCTGGCCGACGAGATCGTCGAGGTCCTGGGAACGATCAGGTCGAACCGGCGATGACCCAGACCCGTGTCACTCCCGGCACCTTCAAGCGCCTCACGGCGGGTCCCGGCCAGTTCGCGCTGGCGATCGGGGCCTGCCTGCTACTGGTGGCCGGCGTGTTCCTCATCACACCGGGCTCCGGCGACGACCGCGAGCTCCGCAAGTCGGTCGTCTACACCTGGGACGCGAAGGCGATGGCCCGTGCCGCCCCGTTCGAGGTGTTCGTCCCCGACGGCCTGCCGGCCCGGTGGCAGGCCAACAGCAGCCGGCTGACCGGCACGGACGCGACGACCTATCCGGTCACCGGCACACCGGTGACCTGGCATCTGGGCTTCGCGACGCCGGCCGATCAGTACGCCGCGCTCGAGCAGAGCAACGAGCGCGCGGAGGGCCCCGGCGGCTGGATCCGGCGGATGACCAACACGCCGCAGGGCCTCGGCACCATGACGATCAACGGCCAGGCCTGGGAGAAGTACTACCAGAAAGACAAGAAGCAGTTCTCTCTGGTCAGCCGGCGGGCCAAGAACACCGTGATCGTCACCGGTTCGGCCGACTTCCCCGAACTGTCGGTCCTGGCCGGGTCACTCACACCGCAGGCCCGGCCTTAGCCGCGATCCTGCCGTCGGGGAGCCGGAGGAGGAGGTCCTCGCCGGGTTCGACCGAGGCCGCCGACCGGACGACCGAGGCGTCCTCGCGCTGCACGATCGCATAGCCGCGCTCGAGGGTCGCGGCCGGTGACAGCGCCGTCAACCGGGCGTGGGTGTGGGACAACCGGTCGGCCGAGCGGTCCAGGGCGACAGTCAGGGCGCGGCGTGCACGGTCCCGCGCGTTCAGGAGGTGTTCGTGTTTGCGTTCGACCTCGCGGATCGGGTCGGCGAGGGCGGGCCGGGACCGCACCGAGGCCAGCCAGGTCAGTTCCCGGTCGACCCGGCCGGTCATGCAGCGGCGGCCCCGGTCCCGCAGTTGCCGGACGAGCTGCATTTGCTCCCGTACGTCGGGGACGACCTTCTTGGCGGCGTCGGTGGGCGTGGAGGCCCGCAGGTCGGCGACGAGGTCGAGGATCGGCGTGTCCTGCTCGTGGCCGATCGCCGACACCACGGGGGTGCGGGCCCCGGCGACCGCGCGGACCATGGTCTCGTCGGAGAACGGCAGCAGGTCCTCCAGTGAGCCGCCGCCCCGGGTGATGATGATCACCTCGATGGCGGGGTCCGCGTCGAATCTGCGGAGCGCCTCGACCACCTCGGCCACCGCATGGCTCCCCTGGACGGCGACGGTCTCGACGTCGAAGGCGACCGCAGGCCAGCGGCGGCGGGCGTTCTCGAGCACGTCGCGCTCGGCGGCGGAGTCACGGCCGCAGATCAGGCCGATCCGGCCGGGCAGGAACGGCAGCGGGCGCTTGCGCTCGGGCCGGAACAGGCCCTCGGCGTACAGCACCTGTTTGAGGCGTTCGAGGCGGGCCAGCAACTCCCCGACGCCCACCGCGCGGACCTCGATGGCGCTGAGCGAGAACGAGCCGCGGTTCAGATAGAAGTCGGGCCGGGCATGGATGATCACCCGGGCTCCGTCGACCACGGCGGGGTTGTGGAAGACCGCGGCGGACCCCACGACCCGGACGGACATGTTCGCCACGGGGTCGCGCAGGGTCAGATAGCAGCTGTTGCCGCGCCGGTTGAGATCGGTGATCTGACCTTCGACCCAGATGCGGCCGAGCTTGCCGATCCAGCCGCCGACCAGATTGAGCACGGTCCGTACCGGTGCCGGTGACTCCGGCGACGTCTCGAAACCCATGGGCACCACGGTAGACCCGTAGGGTGACGGTATGGCCGAGGAGACACTCTCGTATGAGAAGGCCCGCGACGAGCTCGCGGACGTGGTGAAGCGCCTGGAGACCGGCGGGCTGACCCTGGAGGAGTCGCTGAGCCTCTGGGAGCGCGGCGAGCGGCTCTCGGGGATCTGCGAGGACTGGCTGGAAGGCGCCCGGGCCAGGCTGGCGGCCGCGCTGAAGCCGCAGGACAACCCCGACGCCCCGTTCTGAGCGCAGAAGAGGGGTCCCGCAGCGGCGGGACCCCTCTTCTCAGGACCTTCTTGGTCAGGACCCTTCGGACAGTTTCGCGATCCGGTTGTCGTACATCTTGAGGATCTCGGCGCGATCGGCGTGTGCCGTCTCGTACTCGCGGAGCTGCTCGACCTCGGGCGCCGTCAGCTTGCGCAGCCGGGCCCGGAGTGAGGCGTGGGTCAGCCCGTCGTAGTTCGGCACCGGCAGCGTCGAGGCGCTGAGCGTGGCCTCGACCGCGTCCAGGACCGCCGGGGTGACCGGCTCGGCGATCTCCTCGGCGACCTGGTCCACCACCGGGGCGGCGGCCGGCTTGCCGATCGTGATCTCGGACTTCGTGGCGACCGGAGCAACGGGAGCGACCGGCGTGGTGACCTCCGCCACGGGAGCCTCGGCGGGCTTGCCGAGGGTGATCTCGGACTTCTTCTTCGCCGCGGCGGCCTGGGCGGCAATCTGGGAGGCCCGCAGCGGCGGTGAGGCGACCGGAATGACCGGCTCGGGCGCGGGTTGCCCGGCTCCGACCAGGTCGAGGACCTTGCCGACCGGGGTCTCACTGATCAGGTCGTCGACCCGGGCGCCGACCCGGGTGGTGAGCCCGCCGGTGAGCTTGTCCGCGTCGTCCCTGAGCCGGTCGAGCACCGGGCGGAGCTCACCCGAGCGGAGGTCCTTGTAGTCCCTGGTGGCGCGGTCGGCGAGCACCAGAGCCCGGCCGACCCCGAACATGGCGAGGCGGGCCGCCTGGATCGGCAGATCTTTGACCTGCTCGTTCACGGCCTCATGGACCTGCTTACCGACTTCTCGCGGCGTCCGCGGCATCGTCTCAGCTCCTTGGGAAGTGTTTTGAGTATCACTGTGCCGCAATTGTGGGTTTCCGGTCACCCCAAGTGAGCGTGTTTTCGGGTGATGAAGACGTGCCCTGGATCACATTCACCCGTGAGTGGTGGCCTCCTTGCCAAGAAACGTAAAATGCAGGACATGACCTCATCACGCCGTGTCCTGCTGGCCAAACCCCGTGGTTACTGCGCCGGAGTCGACCGAGCCGTGCAAGCGGTCGAGAAGGCTCTGGAGCAGTACGGGGCTCCCATCTACGTACGCAAGCAGATCGTCCACAATGTTCATGTGGTGAAGACCCTCGAAGGGCTCGGCGCGATCTTCGTCGACGAGACCGACGCGGTGCCGGAGGACGCCATCGTGGTGTTCTCGGCGCACGGTGTCGCCCCCGTCGTGCACGAGGAGGCCGCCGAGCGGAAGCTCCGGACCATCGACGCGACCTGCCCGCTGGTCACCAAGGTGCACAAGGAGGTCGTCCGGTTCGCCAAGGACGACTACGACATCCTGCTGATCGGCCACGAGGGGCATCCCGAGGTGGTGGGCACCAGCGGCGAGGCGCCCGCCCACGTCCAGCTCGTCGACGGGCCCGCCGATGTGAAGAACGTCACGGTCCGCGATCCCGAGAAGATCGTGTGGCTGTCCCAGACCACCCTGTCGGTGGACGAGACCATGGAGACCGTCGGGGCGCTCAAGGAGCGGTTCCCGAGCCTGCAGAGCCCGCCGTCCGACGACATCTGCTACGCCACCCAGAACCGGCAGGCCTCGATCAAGGAGATCGCCGCCCAGTCCGATCTGGTGATCGTGGTGGGCTCGACCAACTCCTCGAACTCCAAGCGGATGGTCGAGGTCGCCCTGGACTACGGCGCGAAGGCGTCCTACCTGGTCGACTATGCTGAGCAGGTCGACCCGGCCTGGTTCGAGGGCGTCGAGACGGTCGGTGTGAGCAGCGGCGCGTCGGCTCCCGAGATCCTGGTGCAGGGCGTGCTCACCCTGCTGGCCGAGCATGGGTTCGGAGACGTCGTCGAGGTCGAGACCGTCAAGGAGCACATGATTTTCGCGCTCCCCCACGAACTCCGCAAGGATCTCCGCGCATAGCCTTGACCTGGGGTGATGGGCATCTCTACCCTTCCGTGAACCTTCCTCACGTTTTCAGGAGTCCGGAATGCGGGAACGCCAGGCCAGGCTCGCAACCTATGCGGCCTTCGGGATCCAGGGACTGTGCTTCGCCTCCCTGGTGACCCGGGTGCCGCAGATCCAGGACGCCCACCACCTCAGCGACGGTGCCCTCGCCATCGTGCTGCTGCTCGTCCCGGTGATCGCCGGGGTGGGCAGCGTGCTGTCGGGAGTGCTGTTCGCGCGGTTCGGCAGCGCCCTGGTGCTGCGGGTCTCCCAGCCCGCCGTCTGCGTGAGCATCGCGATGATCGGGCTGACCGGCGGCAACCTCGTCGCCCTGTACGTCGCGATCTCGCTGTTCGGCCTGTTCGTCGGCGCGGTGGACGCCTCGATGAACGCCCAGGCCTGCGTGGTCGAACGGCAGGCCGGGCAGTCGATCATGACGGGCTTCTACGCCGTGTGGAGCGTGTTCGGCATCCTCGGCGGGCTCTGGGCCGCCCTCGCCAACAAGCTCGACTTCTCGCTGTTCGTCGGCTTCGTCATCCCCGCCGCGTTCGGCACCGCCGGCGCCCTGTACATCGGCCGGTTCCTGGTGCGCCGGGACGAGGAGGGCACCGCCCCGTCCGCCGCAGAGCTCAAGTCGGCCGGCAAGCGGGTCCCGTGGCGGCCGGTACTGCTGGTCGGGATCGCGATGGGCTGTTTCTACGTCGCCGACGCGGCGATCTCCAACTACAGCGCCAAGTACCTCACCGACGACCTCCACAGCACCGACGCCGTCGCCCCGCTGGCCTATGTGGCCTACCAGGTCGCGATGGTCGTCAGCCGGACCATCGCCGACCTCGGCGTCCGCAACTTCGGCCCCGTCCGGGTCGTCCAGGTCGGCGGGCTCGTCGGGCTCCTCGGGATGGCCGGCTTCGTGGCCGCGCCCAACGCCTGGCTGGCCATCGCGGCCGTCACGGTGATGGGCCTGGGTCTGTGCGTGGTCGCCCCGATCTCGTTCTCGGCCGCCGACAAGCTCGATCCGACCGGCCTCGGCATCGCGGTGTCGCGGGTCAACCTGTTCAACTACGTCGGCTTCGTGCTGGGCGCGGCGATCATCGGCGCGTTCGCCCCGGCGGACGGGCCCAGCAACCTGCGGATCGCCTTCATCATCCCCACCGCCCTGATCCTGGTGATCCTGGTCCTGGCCAGGTCCTTCGACCCCAAGCCGGTCCTGGACAAGCAGCCCGCCACCGCCTGACCCCTCACAGCGCCTGACCGAGCAGTCTCGCCGCCTCGGTCAGGTGTTTCCCGGCCAGCCCCGCATAGCCCAGCACCAGGCCGGCCGGCCGTTCCCGGCGCGACCACATCGGGCCGGCGGCCTCCACCGCGACCCCGCGAGCCAGGGCCGCGTCGACCACGGACCTCTCATACCGGCCGGGCTCCAGGTCCCGGGGCGGCAATGCGACATAGAGGTGCAG